>CAZXGY010000139.1:0-4237 GCA_964640455.1 uncultured Sulfurovum sp. | reverse complement strand
GCTAGCTGAGAAGTAACATCTAAGTCTATGTTCTCTTCCTCAATAATCTGTTTGACAATGTTTAACCCTATACCAAATCCACCCTTGGCTTCATTTTCACGATAATAACGAGAGAATATTTTTTCAACATTTTCAATCCCTACTCCATAATCTTTCACTTGAAAAACAATACTTTTCTCTTCTTTAAAAAGTTTTATCTCCACATGACTCTTCGTGTGACTATATTTGATGGCATTAGAAATAGTATTATCTACGATACGTTGCAGTTTGGTTTTAGAAAAATCATAATAACACTCTTTTTCCAAAGAGATCTCTAATTGAATCTCTTTCAAATTTGCTATCTCTTGAAAATAATCTACACGATTACGTATAAATTCACCCAAGTCAATCTCTTGACGTTTATGCTCTACTCTTCCTTGCTTCACTAAGTAATCCATATCATTATAAATAGTCGCTAAGGTTTTAGACGCAGATTTCATACGTTGTAGATATTTATTGTCACCATATTTATTGGCAAATAAATCGGCATTGAGATTGATAATACTCAAAGGGGTATTAATCTCATGCATGGAGTCTTTAATAAAGTTATCTAACTGTTGATTGAGTTTTTCAAAAGGTTTTGAAAAGTTTTTAAGTAATAGATAGGAAAAAGCAAAGAGTAGAAATATAATACTAATCATCGTCAAGGCAGCAAAATAGTATATTTTATTTGCCATATGTTTGGTAGAAACCAAAAGATAATTGGCTCCAAAGTAGTAATCTTTAGGAAGTGTGTATATATAGTAGTGATACTTCCCTTTTTTATGAAAGCCCTCTGTAAAAGCATTAGGTAAAAAATCAAGCGTAGAAAAGATAACATGGTATTTATCATCATACAGTGCCGTTTGATACGCTTTATATCGTGGAAAATGATACACCTCATCTGCATTATCATACCCTTGCATAGAGTGCATCACATGTTTGGCTTGGTTCTCTAAAGAGAGTTTAACTTTAGCTTCATCTATTTGTAACAATAACAGTACATACATGACCAATGGTGCTATAAGTAAAACAGCCAAAATAGCTGTATAGCGTATAGCATACTTTTTGGCAAACTCTTTGGTATTAAAAATCAATACTATATCCTACACCACGTACATTTTTTATAAAATCTTTTTCAAGTTTTTTCCGTAGATTCCCCACTTGTACACGAATGTTTGCAGAGTCTACCCACTCACCCCATACCTCTTCCCAGAACATTTCACAGCTCACCACAGAGCCTCGTTGTTTAATCAGTAACTCCAGTATCTTTGCTTCTGTTTTAGCTAAAACCACTCCCTCATCTTTAAGGGTAAGTTTCATCTTTTTTACATCATATTTATACTCAAAGGGCAACGCTATTACCTCATCGGTAGAAGCAAAACATTGAGTTTTGACTACCTGTTCAACACGAAACTTCAACTCTGCCAAATCAAAAGGTTTACGTATGTAGTCACATGCACCACACTCATAGCCTCTACTCAAGTCATCTATATCTGTCAGTGAAGTAATGAAAATTGCTGGTGTTTTTGTACCATCTTTACGCAGTTCTTCTAACATCTCGAAACCATTTTTATCTCCACCCACTTTAACATCCAGTAAAAAGAGATCATAACTATTTTCATATATCGCATCATAGGCATCATCAGAGTTTTCAAAACATGTTACCTCATAACCACTATCTTCTAAAAATTCCTGCATACTCAATGCCAATATTGCTTCATCTTCTAAAATAAGTATTTTCACTCTATCTCTCCTATTTTTTTCTCTTTGTGTTTGTTTGAAAGTACCATATCTATAAGCTCTTCCTTTGTATAGGTTCGTAAAATAGACTTCGCTTCAAGTTCTAAACTTGCCTTATCTTCTTTTTGTAACTTTGGTAAAAGTGCTATAAGGTCTTTATCGTACTGATTACGGAAACTCCCATAAGGATTTTCCCATGCATTAACTACCTTTTTTATATCTTCATCTGAGAACTGTGTAAAAAAGGAGAGGCTTTCATTTTTCTTTTCAAACTTTTTTAACGTATCATCAGAGAGTGCCAACAGATAATATCCTATCTGTTTACCTACCCCATTATACATGGGTTCATGAAGATAAAGTATATTTTCATCATAGATATAATTTTTGTCTAAAAAAATATCCCAGTTTAGTCTCTTGACTTTGGCTAAAAGTTGTTGATTAAAATTTTGGTTTGCAACGACATAGTTATCGATACGAGGAAAGTCACGCATGAGTTCTGCTTGTTTCAAATACTTTTCATCCATCAGAGCAAAAAGTTCTATGCCTCTCTCACGTAACTTAACAGAGAACTCATCCACAAGTTTGATAACCTCTAAATAACCCAATATTTTATTACCACTACGTATAGGTATCGTTGCTTTAAAGGTAAGAAGCCTTCCTGTTTCCATACCTACTTTGGGTTCACTGTTTCTTGTAAACTCATTAAGGTCATCTCTAAACCACCATATAGGCATCCCTTCAAACCCTTCGTTCCATGAGCGTGCAAATATAAAAAAGTCTGGGGTGAGTACTTGTAGCCGTAAAGATTTGAGATGGGTATATTTTTTAAATCTTTTAGAGATATTAGAAAGAATACTATAGCCCTTACTCTCATCATCAGCGATAAGAGCATTTTTAAGTTCCCCATCTTCAGAGAGTGCCATAGAGAAAGAGAGTAAATCTACTTTTTCATAGTCAAGACCCACCCTAAAGTTCTTCACTATATCATCACCTAACTTGGTCAATCTATCTGCTTTATCATTCTGCACAAAAAAGATAACCGATGCAAAAAGAATAATAAGTACTATAAAAACAGCATAGAAAGAAAGTTTATTAAAATAATGCTCTTTTACCGATACTTTTTTATGACTTATTTTCACTCTTGTCCTTTATCTACATATACCATTATACATATTCTTTATATAACTTTATAGAGTATAGAAACATCATAGATGAGTAAATATATTTAAGTTACGTTACTCTCCATACTTTAGCCTATAGAAGATTTGATACTAGCTGTCATAAAATGAGGTAAAAAATCTATGTTCACATCATTAAATGATTTAACACCTATTTGATTGAAATTAAGTATATAACCATGTGTAGGTCTATAGTTTTCTAAAAAGTAGTGGTAGGACTTAGAGATTTTCATGGAGCTGAGATTAGATTTTATCTCTACAGGTATGCTATCATCTATAATAAAGTCAACTTCTGCACCATTTTTAGTACGGTAGTACTTCAGTTCTCGTTCTATAAGCTCTCTAAAAACAAAGTTCTCTAACATTGCACCCTTATCTACCCTATCTTCTAACGCAGAAAAGTTTTTGATAATTACATTTCTAAGCCCCATATCTAAAAAGAATATCTCAGGATTTTTGACTATCTCTAAGCGTTTGTTGGTAAAGAACGGGCTTATGGCTTTCACTAAAAATGCCTTTTCAAACACAGACAAGTACTCCTTAAGTTGCACAGCGTTCACCCCTATAAGTGTAGAGAGTTCATTGTAGACGATAACATTACCTATCTGAAGAGACAGTGCCTTTAAGAGCTTATACATCTTTGTCTCATCGGCTATCTTTGCTATCTCTTTGATGTCTCTGAGCAGGTAGATACTGAGTAGGTTTTTTAGCACCTCTTTTTTCTCCTCATCATTGCGACTTAGTATCACACGGGGGTACCCACCAAAGGTAAGATACTCTTCCATATAGCCATATATCTTTTGAGAGAGTACCGTAGAGATACTACTTTCTAAGTCTGCATAGAGTACATAGAGATTTGCATCTTTCACACGTAGAAACTCCCCAAAAGAAAAGGAGTAAAGATTAAAGACAAAGATACGTCCTGCTAAGTATTTGACAGCATTGATAGAGAGTTCCATCGCAGAAGAGCCTGAGATAAATATTTTTTTATCCGTGGTATCGTAAATGTATTTAAGGTGTTTCCCACCCATCTTAGCATACTGAAACTCATCTATAAAGATATGCTCATAGGGGTCTATGTAGAGGGCTATAAAACTCTTGATGTCCTCTTCAAAAAGTACTTTGAGTTCTATATCTTCAAAGGTTAAGAAAACAGGGTTACTTACACGACCATACAGCTCTTTAAGCAAAGTTGTCTTACCTACCTGCCGTGGACCAAAGATAGCAATAATCTCTGGCGTTTCCAAATACTGTTCTATCTTCTCTTCCAATTCTCTTTTATAATACATTTTAACCAC
>CAZXGY010000138.1:0-4275 GCA_964640455.1 uncultured Sulfurovum sp. | reverse complement strand
AAAGATGGTGAAATGGTAGACCAAATGGTTGGTGCAGCTTCTAAAGATGCATTCGCTGAAAAAATCAACGCACAACTATAAGTTGTAACATAGTCGGGAAGGTTCTCTTCCCGCTCTCTTCCTCATAAAACTTCTTCTAAAAATTATTAACCAAGTATTTAAAGTGTATAATTTCAGTAATTATTTGTTTAAAAATTTTAAGGATTTAAAATGTTAGATTGTGCGATTATCGGTGGTGGACCAGCAGGCTTAACAGCAGGACTCTACGCAACACGTGGGGGGCTTAAAAATATTACCATGTTTGAAATGGGACTACCAGGTGGACAGATAACACAAAGTTCTGAAATAGAAAATTATCCTGGTTTTTTTGAACATGACAAAACGGGTATGGATTTTATGGATACATGGCAGAAGCAGTGTTTCCATTTTGGTCTCAAACATGAGATGAAAAAAGTGGATGGTGTTGCTAAGACAGGTAAACACTTTACTGTAACACTTGAAGGTGGAGATACTGTAGAAGCGATGACAGTCATCGTTTGTACAGGATCAGTACCTAAACGTGCTGGCTTCAAAGGTGAAGATACATTCTTTGGTAAAGGTGTAAGTACCTGTGCTACATGTGACGGTTTCTTTTATAAAGAGAAACCAGTGACTGTTTTAGGTGGTGGAGATACTGCACTGGAAGAGGCATTTTACCTTTCAAACATCTGTTCAGATGTTTACGTAGTACATAGAAGAGATGAATTTAGAGCAGCACCTCCAACACTTGACAGAGTAATGAGAAAAGAGAATATCCACTTAGTAACGAACTCTGTTATAGATGAAGCGTATGGTGATGCTATGGGTTTACAAGGTGTAAAACTCAAAGACAAAGAGGGTAATATCACAGATATGGCAAATACAGGACTCTTTGTATTTGTAGGTCATGATGTTCGTAATGAGGTACTCAAAGATACAAATGGTGAGTTTATCTGTAAGATGAATGATTGGGGTCAAGTGATTGTTGATCTCTCCATGAAGACATCTGTTCCTGGGCTCTTTGCCGCAGGAGATATGCGTATAGAAGCACCCAAACAAGTCGTATCAGCAGCAGGTGATGGATCTATCGCCGCGTTACAAGTAATTTCATATATTCAGGAGCAACAATAATGGCTAAAGTCGGAATAGTCGGTAGTACAGGTAGAGTAGGAAATCTTCTTATAGATTCTTTGTTACATGATAGTGAATTGCCTTTAAGTGCAGTCCATGTATTTGATGACTTAAAACGAGATTTACCACAAGATGTACTTGTGACCAATAGCATGACAGCATTACTAGAGAACTGTGACATTGTTATAGACTTTTCAGCACCCGTTGCAACACAGGCACTTTGTGAAGCAGCACTTGAAAACCCTACACCACTGGTTATCGCAACCACTGGATTTACAGAGCACCAACAAAACTTGATGATGGAAGCCTCTAAAAAAATGCCAGTACTTTATGCATCAAACATGTCAGCAGGTATTGCATTATTGAAACAGTTGGTAGAACAAGTCTCAAAAACACTACAAGACTTTGATATAGAAATTGTAGAACAACACCATAAACATAAAGTAGATGCTCCCTCTGGAACAGCACTGACATTAGGTGAGTTTGCGGCTAAAGGTAGAGGACTTGACTTAGATGCAGTACGTGTATCTGGGCGTGATGGTCAAATAGGTGCAAGAACAAAAGATGAAATAGCAGTTATGGCACTGCGTGGTGGTGACATTGTGGGTCGTCATACTGTAGGCTTTTACAATGATGGTGAGTTTTTAGAGCTTAACCATACCGCAACATCAAGAGAGACATTCTCAAAAGGTGCTATACGCGCAGCAAAATGGCTAGTCAACCAAGAGAGTGGTTTCTACTCTATCAATGACTGTTTAGGAATATAATATGTGTGCAATCGTCGGTGTATTTGGTGCAAAAAAAGCTTCAACTGTAGCATACTATTCGTTATTTGCTTTACAACATCGTGGGCAAGAAGCCACAGGAATCTCTGTATCTAATGGAGAGAAAATAAAGCTTTATAAAAAACGTGGGATGGTATCGGACGTATTTTCACAATCAACACTTGATAGTATGGAAGGAAACTGTGCAGTGGGACATAACCGTTATTCAACGGCAGGTTCTGAGTCTGCTGGTGATGCTCAACCTGTTTTTGCCAAATATAAACTGGGTGAAATTTCTGTAGTACATAATGGTAATCTTATTAACAAGCATGAAGTGAGAAATGAACTCATTGATAAAGGTGCCATCTTCCAAACAGATATGGATACAGAAAATATCATCCATCTTATTGCTAAGTCAGATAAAAACTCTTTAGAAGATCGTATTAAAGATATGCTAACGAAGATAGAAGGAGCATATTGTTTAGCGATTCAGAGTCGTTCTAAAATGTTTGTCATTCGTGACCGTTTTGGTATACGTCCATTGAGTTTGGGTAAATTTAAAGACGGTGGGTACATTGTAGCTTCTGAGACATGTGCTTTTGATCTTGTGGGAGCAGAGTTTGTACGTGATGTAGAGCCTGGAGAGATGCTTATTTTTGAAGAGGGTAAAGAACCAAGTTCACAAATGGTATTTGAAGCTGACTATCATCCATGTGCATTTGAGTACATCTACTTTGCAAGACCTGACTCAATTATAGATGGTAAAAATGTTTATGAGATGCGTTTAGAAATGGGTAAAAGACTTGCACGTGAGACACCTGTAGATATTGACCTGGTTTTACCTGTACCAGATTCTGGTGTAGCCGCAGCTAAGGGTTATGCAGATGGGCTTGGAGTTCCTTTTGAGATGGGTATCGTACGTAACCACTATGTAGGGCGTACATTTATTGAGCCTACACAAGAGATACGTGACTTAAAAGTAAAACTGAAACTCTCACCGGTAAAACATTTGATTGCGGGTAAAAGAGTAGCTATTATTGATGATTCACTTGTACGTGGAACAACTTCAAAGCAGATAGTACGTATGCTTAAAGAAGCAGGGGCTAAAGAGGTCCATATGCGTATTGCAGCTCCAGAGATAAAGTATCCTTGTCGTTATGGTATCGATACGCCTACAAAAGAGGAGCTTATCTCTACCAAGTTTACCCCTGAGCAGATTGCTGAAAATATGGGTGCTGATTCACTTGGATTCCTTTCCCTAGAAGGGTTGAAAGAATCATTGGGTGATGATAGACAGTATTCATTGGTAAGTTTTGATGGGAAGTATTTTGCAGGTGGGAATGCAGATAGCCCTAGCTGTGGAGATATCTAATCTTTTCTAAAAGGTGCTAATATTAGCACCTTTTATTTATTTTGTTCTACTCTCTTTTTCTGTAATACCAGACATTCCAAATCGACGTCCAAGCTCTTGTTTCACACGGTCAGGAGATATATCTCTATAGCCTAAACCAACAAGTGTGTGGTAGAGCAAATCAGCACTTTCATAGATAACTTGTTCATCACTCTCTTCATCGATGGCAACACACACTTCATCTGCCTCTTCACGGATTTTACTTAGCATAAGGTCTTTGTCATCTAAGAGTTTTTTAGTCCATGATTTACTTTCACTAGAAGTATTTTTACGTTCCAATATCGTATGGTAAAGCGTATCAACCACACCATAGATAGCATCGGTATCTACTTCTTTATCTAAGATAATCTTATCTTGTATGACTGAGGTAAAGAAACAGCTTTTTCTCCCTGTATGACAGGCTACACCATTTTGTTTTATTTTGAGTATGACAGTGTCTGCATCACAGTCAAGAAGTACATCTTTGACTTCTTGTGTATGATTTGAGCTTTCACCTTTTTTCCAGATACGTTGTTTACTTCTGCTGAAGTAGTGTGCAAAACCTGTCTCTAAAGTAAGGTTGTAGGCTTCTTCATTCATATAAGCAAGCATAAGTACTTGAGAAGTCTCAGCATCTTGTGCAATGGCAGGGATAAGGGGGTTTTTGTTCCAGTCTATGTTCATAATCATTTCTCCAAACTCGCTCCATCTCTCTTGAGATAGAATGCATATATAAATCTGATAAATGTATCAAACTTGTATATACGTTACACCTCGGAAGAGGTGGAACGAGAGTCACTTAGTACTTTTATTGTTGTACAGAAGTGCTTTGTTGTGTTCTTCCTTTTGTATCTACCCAAATGTTAGGTACAGCACCACCAGGTGTTAAGAAGATTTTAGCATCTCTGTTGACTTTAAGTGCTTCGTTGAACTTACCTTGTGTTTTAATCTGCTCAAGTTGAAGAAGTTCTG
>CAZXGY010000137.1:1258-4280 GCA_964640455.1 uncultured Sulfurovum sp. | reverse complement strand
TAGAACCTTCCGAAAGTCTAGCCATATACTCTGAAGTATCAGGATATGTTTTCCAGTAAGCATACTCTGCATCACCTTGTTTAAGACCTTCATCTCTTGCCATTTGTGCTGCTTTACCAGTACGAGAGTGACAGGCATAACAGTTAGGAATATCTACAGGATTGGTACCAAAGTAAGATACAGTAAGACCATCAGGTTGTCTAATCTGTTTACCATCATTGGTATGTAGCTCAACAGTTGAATATTGGAAAGGTTGGAAATCTTTTTCAGTCACTGAACGTAAAGAGCCCTTTCTTCTGCTGTCATTAAATGCGGTTAAAGGAAGACCTAGTGAATCCCAAAGATGAGAAGCAGTAAGAACAAGTTTTACATCTTTTACTGCAGGTACAAGGGTGTCTGCAAATACGATGTTACCACCATCTTTACCAGCGTAAGACATGTACCCTGTCATAGGGGCACCAGAAGGACCATGATCTACTTTTACCGGAATTTGACGACCCACACGTAGTCTATCTTTTGCGGTCGCTCCTTTAGGCATAGTACCTTCAAGGTCTTTGTAGATGAAAAGGTGTGTCCAAACGTAGTTTGCTACGTTATCCCCTGGACTGTCTAAGTGTCCATCACCATCTGCATCTTTAGCAACAGACCAGTATTTCATTTTGTTACCTTCTGAGAATGAGTTGTCTTTCGTGTACGCAAAAACTTTTACATTGTCTTTTGGTGAAAGTAGTTTTGGAAGTTTCCCTTTTTTCCCTACTTTAATTGCTTGTGACTGAATAGAGTTATAAGGTGGGATGACACAACAGTAACTCATATCGAAACCAACACAGTGCATACCAAGTTCGTAGTTTACGAACATACTATAATCTGCTTTTGGTTGAAAGGCTTCAGAACCATTTACTTTTACTTTTTCCAGTTTATCCATACCAAAAGGTGGGGTTTTATCATAGCCAGAAGATGCAAAAGCCACAGTAGCTAACAAAGAAGCAGCAACTGTACTTTTTACAATTTTTGAAATCATTTTAGTCTCCTTTAAAATTCGATTACTACTTATTTTCTCATGTATGAGGTTAAGTTTACTTTAAAAAATATATTTAATTATAAATAATACAGTATTTGTAACATAATAAATTATTATTATTCTTTGGTGAAATATTTATTATAAGTTGGAGTGAAAGGAATGACTAATATATAAGGATGAAAGATTTTTTATCAGGTTAACAGGGAGTAAATAGTTAACCTGAATGGGCATATTAGCTTATTTGAGACGGTCTTTTTTTGCTGTATCTTTAGGCAATAAACCATATTTTGCCAAATCTACAAGTGTCTCTTTTCTTTTATCTTTTAAGAGTTTAACCATTAAAGGGTTTCTATCCATTTTAAACTCTTGTCTGAAAGTGACTTTTCCTTCATGGTCGTAGTATTTTTTAATACCTACTTTATAGTTACGTTTGTAAAATACTTCTGAAGATTTATATCCTTCTGAGTCCCATTCGGTCATTAGCCCCTCACGTCTGCCCATATCATAGGTGACTTGACTACCCAGTTGTCCATTAGTATAATAGATTTTTTGAATATTATGTTTCTGTCCATCTACATATTCAACAACGAGTTTTTCTTTACCATTGTCATAGTAAGATGTATAGACACCATTCTCTTTGCCCGCTTTAAAATTGACTTTAGATTTGATTTTATGTTTATCATCAAACCACCATGTCATACCATGTCGAACACCATCAACATAGGTAGATTTTTGTGCATCATCTTCTATAATATTCTCTTTACTGCTAGAGAGTGTCAAGCAGAGTGAAACAGATAAAAGTATAGAGCTTATTTTTTTCATCATAAATCCTTTTGAGAATTAATTAACTTTTCGGTTGTTTGGGTTAAAATCTAACCCCTGAAGTACTTCAAGTGTTGCATCTGGTTTTTTTGATTGCACTTTTTTCATAAGGTCAATAGGTCTATCCATTTTATAGGTCAGTGTTTTGGTGACTTTTCCTTTTACACCATACCAGTGTTTTTCACCCTCTTTATAGCCATGTTTATACATAACATCATTGTTGAGGCTTCCATCTTTATTGTACTCTTTTTGTAGACCCTCTTTTCTACCCGTAATGAAGTTTACCTCAGAAGCAAGTTTGCCGGTACTAAAGTAGTACTTTTCGAGTCCTTCTTTATTGTCATTTATATAATTTACTTCTATGCGTAGTGTGCCATCTTCAAAAAAGATTTTATTATTACCATCACGTTTCCCCATTTTATAATGGATACGCTCAAGATGATTTCCTTCTCTGTCGTACCAATCCATAGCACCGTCACGTTTACCCTCAACATTGTTTACTTTAAAAGCAAGTTCTCCCGTGTTATAGTAAACTTTTTCAAGTCCATGTTTGATACCTTCTTGCGTAGCAGAACGTGTATTCTCTTTATACTCAATTTGCGATTTAACCACATCATCTTTAAAGTGTTCTGTAAAAAGTTCTGCATTAAGTAGGGTAGTACTTAAAAGTGTAAGTGTGATTAATGTTAGTTTATGCATATGCTGTTTCCTAATGTTTTAAGTCTTTTTAGTTAAATAAATGTTTATGTTCTATCATGGCACAGTAGTTTTGTACCACATTGATACCCGCTTCTTTGACACGCTGTGCTGCATCATTGTTTATGAGTTCTAGTTGTGTCCAGTAGGTTTTAACATCTCCACGAGCGATGACTGCATCTGCTATGGCATCTAAGGCAGCAGGTTTTCTGAAGACTACTACCATATCTACAGGTACATCTATCTCTGCTAGACTTCTATAGACTTTTTCACCTAAAATAGTATCACCTTTTGGATAGACAGGTATCATCTTATATCCTACTTCTTTTAGGTAGTGTGCTACATGGTTACTTGCTTTTGTAGTATCTGGTGAAGCACCTAAAACAGCAATTGTTTTTGCCTCTTCAAAATATTTTTTCATCTCTTCGGGGTTTGAGTTTACTCTTGGTAATTCACATTCCATAATCTATATCCTTATTGTGT
>CAZXGY010000137.1:0-1158 GCA_964640455.1 uncultured Sulfurovum sp. | reverse complement strand
GGGTTTGAGTTTACTCTTGGTAATTCACATTCCATAATCTATATCCTTATTGTGTTATACTTTTAGCAATTATTACCTAGGAAAGATAATGTTAGACTTAAACAACATAAATAAAGCTTATAAAAGAGTATTAGGTGTAGTACATCGCACACCTTTCTCTTATGCACCCATATTATCTGAAATGAGTGGCTATGAAGTCTACTTAAAAAAAGAGAATCTCCAACGTACTGGTGCGTTTAAACTTAGAGGTGCATTTAATAAAATAGCTACGCTTATTGAATCTGGTCAAAAAGGTGGAGTGATTGCTGCAAGTGCAGGAAACCATGCACAAGGTGTAGCATTTTCAGCAAAATATTTTGGTATCGAAGCGACTATTGTCATGCCAGAGTCTACCCCTCTAACAAAAGTACTGGGCGTTAAAGAGTTTGGGGCTAATGTCATACTGCATGGTAGCAATTATGATGAAGCTTATGCCTATGCCGTAACGTTTGGAAAAGAGAAAAACTATGCATTTGTTCACCCTTTTACCGATGATGAAGTGATGGCAGGACAAGGTACTGTTGCGTTAGAGATGTTTGAAGAAGTAGATGATTTAGCGGCACTTATCGTACCTGTAGGTGGAGGAGGGCTTATCTCTGGTATGTCTGTAGTAGCTAAGTCAATGAAACCTGAATGTAAAGTGATCGCTGTCTCTTCTGCAGGAGCACCTGCTATGAAAAAATCTTATGACGCTAAAAATGCTATAGATACAACTTCGGTTAGAACCATTGCAGATGGTATAGCAGTACGAGATACCTCTACGGAGACTTTAGCGTATATTTTAAAAAATGTAGACCAGTTTGAAACCGTTTGTGAAGATGAAATAGCAGCGGCAATTCTTTTTTTACTAGAGCGTCAAAAAGTTTTAGTTGAAGGAGCAGGTGCAGTAGGTGTAGCTGCACTTTTACATGGAAAGATAGACTTACCTAAAGGGTCTAAAATAGGTATAGTTTTAAGTGGTGGAAACATAGATGTCACCATGCTCTCACTCATCATAGAAAAAGGGCTAATGAAGTCTGCACGTAAAATGAAACTTCTTGTAACCCTTATAGATAAGCCAGGGGCACTGCAGTCGTTTACACAAATACTTACAGATATCGGTGCAAATATTGTGCAAGT
>CAZXGY010000136.1:0-4282 GCA_964640455.1 uncultured Sulfurovum sp. | reverse complement strand
GTTATGCATATGCATGCAGACAAGATAAACAATACACAGGATTTTAAGATACGCGTTGGATACTATGATACTCCACCCGTAAGGTTTGTACTAACAGTAGATGGTGTACTTATCTTGGATAAAGAGATGACAGTTGATAGCTGGAATGGTAAAAAATTTAGAACCAATATCTTTACCTTTCTTATAGAGGATGAAGAGGAGCATTATAAACTTGAGCTTTTTGGGGCAGATGGCAGTAGTCAAGTAGCAGAAGTTAGCTCATTTAAAAAGAGTAACTTCACTACAGAGCCAACAGAGCCTGTAATTGAAGATATAACTCCACCAGTTATTTACATTAACGGTGAGAGAAATATAACCATTATGCAAGACAGTGACTACAATGACGCAGGTGCAAAAGCTGTAGATGGTAATATGAAAGTCTCTGTAGATGACCGTGTAGACAGTGCAATATCTGGAACCTTCACAGTAACCTATACAGCAGTGGATAGTGCAGGTAACAGCATGGTCACAGTCGAGAAGAAATTCACACCACCACCAGTAGTTGTTAAAAATACAGTAATAGATCTTGTTGTGCTTCACGATAGAAGCATTAGCAAAACAGAGATCTATGCTAGATTGGATACGGTTAATAGTATGTATGAAAATAGTGGTTCTGGGCTGGTATTTCACATAGCAAAAATGCTCAACTATGCCAAGCATAGGATAGGTACAGGAGTCTCTGCGGGACTAGATAGAATCACCAGTGATGCAAAGGTCAAAAAAATCAGAGACGATGTAGGTGCTGACATGGTGACACTTCTCAGTGGTGAGGACAGCGGTGGTTGTGGTGTGGCATGGATGCCAAAGATCAGCAACAACAAACGCTATCTCAAGACTGGGCAAACATGCTTTACCGTATGTGGTGTATTTACATGGGCTCATGAGTTAGGACACAATCTAGGATTAAATCACTCGCACAGACAAGAGAACAAGGGGATCTTTAGCTACTCTGTAGGGCATGGGGTAGATGGAGAGTTTGTTACAGTTATGGTATATCCAAGTGTATTTAATATACGAAATCGTATCGCCAAGTTCTCCTATCCTGAGTATGAGTGTGTACCGGGTAAGGCATGTGGTGTTGCCATAGGAGAAAAAGGTGAAGTATTTTCAATCCAATCCTTACAGCTCATGAAGAGTGAAATTGCAGAGCTGGGTCAGGTAAAATAGCATGATGAAGCGACTAGGTTTTTTGGCATGGGGAATAGTGTTCGCAATATTTTCCTATCTCTATCTACAAAAAGACAAGATGCAAAATACAGTTCCCTCTGTAGAGTCTGTTGTAAGAGAAGATAAAATAATACTCAATGAAGCACTTGAGGTGCTTCATAAGTATAAAAAACAGACTGTAGTAGAGAAAAAAATAACAAAAAAGAAAGAGATCTCAACAGATCCATATGTCAAAATAGAGCCTTTCTCCAAAAAGCTTTTGCTCGATGAAATAGATACCGATATTGTAAAAAGAGATGATATTGATCCTGTTGCGGCACTTCAGCTTTCTGTAGAAAAATTTGAGACATTAACTACGGGAGATACCCTCCTTTTAACTGGAATAAATGGTGCAGATGTTGTAGCTGAAATTCTTGAGAAAAAGAGTTATGAGCATGGTGAAATAACGACACTTGTTGCCAGCTATAAGGAAGAGGGCATATCTTATATGGTAAGTTTTACTCAAGGAAAAGAAGGGCTTTACGGCAGTGTCGAAGCACCTCAAAAACACTATATGCTTCAAGGCTCCAAAAATCAACTCTATGTCTATGATGCTGATGCCATAGATAAAATATATTTTAATAAAGGAGGAGACAAGAATGATGCATCTGTCAAATAAGAGATATAGGAATCTATATTAGGTAATACAGAAGTAATGGTTTTTTAGTAAAATTCTTATATAAAATTTAACATATCAGGAGATATATATGAAAAAAAATAGATCAATGAGTATAGTAGCAGCATTGTTATTATGCAGCACTACGGCGACCTTTGCACAGGATTATGTCAATAGTGATGTAAATTCAGCACTTACAGAGATGCTTCAACAAGCAGATGGGGAAGCATCAGTATGGGATAGTGATACATTTGGTTTTGATCTTTCAGAGTTCCCAGAGGCTACAGATCAGGATAATGAGCAGTTACTAGATCAAATGCAGCAGGATGCACAAAAACCATCCACAAAGCTTGATCAGAAGACAGTAGAAACTTTCTCTCCTTTCTTTCAAGAGTTTGAGCTTTCAGGTGGGACAATAGAGAACAGTTCATGTAAGATTTTAAAGCCTACTATTGACTATCTAAGAGATGGCTATAAGGCTGAAGATGTTATTGGTGGTATTTTTGTGCATGAAGGTGAAGAGCCTTATGCATTTCTTTCAGATACACGCTATACAGAGCAAATTGCATATCTTCCTATTGTTTGTGTAGAGAACAGAGATGAGGCACCCAAAGAGAGATTAATCCAAGAAGAAGAGAGACCTCTTTTTAGTAAAAAATAATCTTCAGAGGTACATTTTTTGTGTACCTCATTTTTCCTGTTTTCCTAGATAGATTTCTCATCTATATAGTCTTGAATAAACTTTCGCACATCAGCATAAACAAAAGAATCTTTGTATCCTTCTATTTTACCGCCACTTGCATTGACATGTCCACCACCATTTCCTATATGTGCAGCCATAGCTGAGACATCTAATTTATTGTTTGAGCGTAATGAAAAGTTACCTCTAAAGTTTACATCCATGTAAAAGGCATAATCTTCATTGGCAACCATAGAAGCATTTCCTATGATAGAGGCATTTCCTACGTTGTATCCAAGGATGCCCTTATGACCTTTATAGGTAATAGTGAGGCGTTGTTTGTCTTGCGTAAGTAAGTTTGTGACGTAGTAGGCGACAAGATTATCTTTAGTATCATTTTTTTCTTGTTTAAAAAAGCTTTTTTTAATTTGGTGTAAATCATTATCTAATTTGATAGGAGCATCTTCATCATCTACACGGTTTTTAGCCGCTTCGATCATAGCAAGCTTAAAGGCTCTATCTTCTGCAGGAAATAAAATACGTCCTATCTCTCTAGCTCCTGAAATCATGCCAAGCATGACTTTACCATACTCAAAGAGTTCATCATCATTTACCCAGATGTCTATGGCATTGATAGCTTTGACGATACGTGCTAAGTTATTGTCTTTATCGAAGTTATGATGTGTTTGTAGCCAGTCATATGTGATGAGTGTAGCACAGCGTGAGGTATCGAGTTTATACCAAGCAAAACGTTCTGCAGCTGAGGCTCCTGTAGCATGGTGATCAAGAAGTTGTAGTTTAGCACCTATGCGTATAGTCTCTTTCTCTATCCAATTGCCTTCTTTTGTAGTGAGGTTGAGGTCAGTAATGAGTATAAGTCTCTCTATTTTATCACCATTGATAAATTTGTCTTGCTCTATTTTTTTAACAATCTCTCCAAGTCGTGCTGGAACTTCTGGTCCATAGTTGGCATTGTAACAGTCTATAGCATCAAAACATTGTTGAGAAAGATATTGACAGCCATAACCATCGAGGTCAATGTGAGAGAGGTGGTAAACATGTTGTTTCATAAAATGTGCCTTATTGAAAAATTAAATATAAGTGTATTATAGCGTAGGGTCGATAGTATCAACCAAAATGTAGGTAAAGAAGAGGACTAAAGAATATCGCTAAGCATTAAACCATTAAGGAAATCATCAATCTTAGTTTGAAAATTTGCTAAAAATGGAGAGATGGCACAGCTACCAATAGTACCATTGGGACATGTAGCTGAGTACGATGTACAGTCAAATACCGCAGGTGTTTTACCCTCTGCAGCAAAGATAATATCGTTTACAGAAATTTCTTCAATAGGTTTAGACAAGATAAATCCACCATGTGCACCTTTTCGTGATTCAAGAAGACCTTGTTTGGCTAAACTCTGTAAAATTTTGGCTAAAAAACTTTTAGGGATAGAAAGTTCATTAGCTAGTTGCTCTGCACCTAATGGTGTATCAGCTCTACGGAGTACATCTAAAGAGAGAAGAGCATATTCGCTAGCACGTGTTAATAACATGAAAAACCTTTTTCTTAATTAGGAGTATTTTACTCTAATTAGTATTAAATATGCATAAGTAAATTTTTGTAAGTCTTGAATAAGGTTAATCTACTATAATTGCGAACTCATTTTGAGAATTAAATACCAATCAGGAGGTCATTATGGCTTTAGATCAGGCGAAAAAAGCAGAAATTATTGCTAAATA
>CAZXGY010000135.1:0-4296 GCA_964640455.1 uncultured Sulfurovum sp. | reverse complement strand
TGAATTTACAGTTTTTACATACTGAGAAAAAAGATGTAGATATGATGATATGGAGCAAACAAATTGGGTATTGAAAAACTAAGCGATAAAGATGAAAAACAAGAAAAAATAGTCACAATGTTTGATGATATAGCATCAACATATGATAAAGCCAATAGAGTACTTAGCATGGGTATAGATATACAATGGCGTAAAAAAGGGTGTGATAAAGCTTTTGAAATATTAGGTAAAAAAGAGCTAGAACAGATAACAGATGTAGCTACTGGTACAGGTGATTTACTTATTTACTGGAAAGAACAAGCTGCAAAGAATGGTGTGAGTATTGAGAAGTACGTAGGAATAGATCCTTCAGTAGGTATGCTAGAAGTTGCACGTGGTAAAGTAGACTTTGCAGAGTTTATAGAAGGTAAAGCACAAGCACTCCCTATAAGTGATGAGAGTACAGATGTAATTTCTATCTCTTATGGTATTCGTAATGTAGTTGATCGTGTTGAGGCACTACAAGAGTTTAACCGTGCCTTAAAACCAAAGGGTTTAGTAGTTATCCTAGAGTTTACCAAACAAGAAAGAAGTGGAATTATAGATAAAATTGTGGATTTTGGAATGAAAAATGTTCTTCCTCGTGTGGGTGGATTTATTTCTAAAAACTATGAAGCATATAAATATCTACCTGATTCTATAGAAGAGTTTTTAACCACAGAAATGTTGGCAAAAGAGTTAGAAGAAGCAGGGTTTGAGATGAAATATACTAAGTCTTTTTCTATGGGTATCTCTACACTGCTTGTTGCACAAAAAATATAATTTAAATTAACATATAAAAGGAGTTTCATGAGTCAATCTATGATGAGTGTCTCCTCCCTAAACACCAAAATAAAATCACTCCTAGAAGCAACCTTTATGCACACAATGGTAGAAGGAGAGGTAGCATCTGCTACTTACCATACTTCAGGGCATCTCTACTTTAGTATAAAAGATGATAAGAGTTCTATAAAGTGTGTCATGTGGCGTTCTTCTGTAGCGAAGATGAAATTTCGTATTGAAAAAGGGATGCATATTGTCGTAGAAGGGTCAGTTTCTGTCTATACACCCAGAGGAGAGTACCAGTTTCAGACCGTACGTATAGAACCGTATGGACAAGGAGCATTGGCTCTTGCCTATGAGCAACTAAAAGAGAAGTTGAAAGAAAAAGGCTACTTTGATGCACAAAGAAAAAAGCCTATGCCTAAACATATACAAAAATTGGCATTGGTAACTGCGAAGGATTCTGCTGCATTACATGATATGTTAAAGATTATTGAACAACGTTGGCCACTTTTGGAAGTAACTATTATCGATACTTTAGTGCAAGGTGAGCAAGCAGGATCTCAAATAGCAAGAGCATTATATTATGCAGATAGTTTAGGGGTGGATGTAGTTATTGTTGGTCGTGGTGGAGGAAGTGCAGAAGATTTATGGGCGTTTAATGAAGAAAAAGTTGCAGATGCCATTTATAGTATGGATACTCCTGTTGTTTCAGCTGTAGGGCATGAAGTAGATGTAGTGATAAGTGATTTTGTAGCAGATTTACGTGCACCTACGCCTTCTGCTGCAATGGAAATGATATTATTAGACTGTAGAGAAGTATTGTATACTTTGAGTGAGTTATCAGATAGATTTACTCACACAATAGGATATCAAATAGAACAACTTAACAGAGCATTATTACATAGAGAAGAAAGTTTACGTCACTCTTCACCTAGTCGTAAATTAGTAGAGAAAAAGAGTGAATTTAGACATTTAGAAGATGAATATAAACGGGTTATGCATTATAAATTAGAACGGTTTAATGTAAAGTTACCAGAGATTAAAAGACATTATACGCAGGCACTTACTTTTCTTGTGGAACAAAAAGTACAATATTTAGAACTCATGCATAAAAAAATGATACTAAATAATCCCAAAGATAGATGTCAAAAAGGATGGGCACAAATTTCTAGTAGTGGAAAAATAGTTACATTATCTTCTTTAGTCGTAGATGAAAAATTTATTTTAGAAGATGAATTTACAACGATAGAAGCATTATGCTTAAGTCAATCTTGAGCTTTAGTGCATGTATGATATAATTAACTAATCATTAGAAGGCTACTATACATGGACACTGCATCATCACAATTTTATAAGGCTATTCACAGTGTATTTAATAGTATGGAGCAACAAGAATATATGATACTTGGGGTAATAATTGTACTTATGTTTTTTGCTATACATCTCTATTCATTGGCAAAAGAGAAAAATAAATTACGTGAGACAATTGATCACAATGTAAAAGTATTTCAAAAAGCATTTGACTTAGCAGAAGATGCTATGTTAATACTCTCAGAGAAGAATAGAGTTATTTTCGCTAATAAATCTATGCTATCCCTTTTGGAATTAGAGTCAGGATATCAGCTTGAAATTTTACGAGATATGCCAAAAATTAAAATACAAAAAGAGTGGATATCTTTAGATAAATTTATTGAAGAACAACAGCGTAGAATCATGCACAAAGTACTGAATGTCCCTCAGATTATGCTAAAGATGGAAGGAGATGATCCTATAGCCATCAATTTACATCTTGATACAGTATCTATGGAAGATAAAGATAATGAATTGTATAGCATTATTACCATCCAAGATTTAACACAAACACAAAAATTTGAGAAAATGAAATATAGACATAAACTCACAGATATGCCAAATCAAACACAAGCATTGCATGATTTACCAGCACTGTACTCTAAAATACATATTGAGAATAATAAAATTGCATTGATACTTATATCTTTTGATGATTTTTCTAAGCTACGTTCTATTATTGGGGTTGAACAATCCAATGAAGTACTGATTAAATTTTCTAAATATGTAAGAAGTATTGTGAATGATGATATGAATATATTGGTATATCATACTTTTGATAATCATTTTTTACTCACTACTTCTAATGTAGAATCTGTTGAGACAGTAAAGGCTCTGGTTGAAGATATCCAAGCTAAGTTGAAAACATTTTATAAAATGGAAGATGTAAGTTTACATTTAACAGTATCTGCTGGTATAGCTCTTTATCCAGATAGTGGTCCAACAAGAAAGTTACTTGATAATACTTATAAGGCTCTTTCAGAAGCGCAAAAAAAAGGTAATGGGAAAGTTATTGTGTACACCCCTGATAAACTGCCAAGTAAGTATGATGAACTGACGTTACTTAATGATATGAAGGATGCTTTGAATAAAGGTGAATTTGAAGTTTATTACCAACCCATAGTTACTACAGAAAATGAAGAAATTATTGCTGCAGAAGCTCTTATTAAATGGATACATCCTAAATATGGAATTATTTCACCAGAAGTCTTTATTGGCTTAATGGAAAAAACAGGATTTATTATAGAATTAGGAAAATTTGTATTAGAAGAGGTTTTAAAACAACAAAAACGTTGGGAATTATTTAAATTTAAAAATATTGAAGTTTCTATTAATGTATCAATGGTAGAAATAGACACAGGTGAATTTGTAGCACATGTGAAACAGCGGTTAGAGCATCATC
This sequence comes from uncultured Sulfurovum sp., assembly GCA_964640455.1. Taxonomy (GTDB): domain Bacteria; phylum Campylobacterota; class Campylobacteria; order Campylobacterales; family Sulfurovaceae; genus Sulfurovum. The sequence goes on along the minus strand of CAZXGY010000135.1, from coordinate 740 downwards.
AAATTAAACCAGAATCTATTAAATTTGAAATTACTGAAGGTATTGCTATGATTAATGAATCTAAAACAGAAAAATACTTTCATGCATTGAAGAAATTGGGTGTAGGGATATCTCTAGATGATTTTGGTACAGGCTATACCTCTTTTATTTACCTGAAAAAAATTCCAGCAGATATTTTAAAAATTGATAAGAGTTTAGTTAAACATATGTTATCTAATATTGAAGACCAGCGTATTGTTCATGCTATGATAGAATTAGGACATAACTTAGGTATGAAAATAGTGGTTGAAGGTGTAGAAACAAAAAAAATGGTTGAATTATTATCTACCTATGGATGTGATTATATGCAAGGGTATTATTTTTCAAAACCTTTACCTGTATTTGAATTTCAAAAATTATTAAGATAACTAAAAAGGAAAAATAAATATGAATATATGGATATTAATTGTAGGTATTAGTTTAGTTATGCTTTTAATATTTTCAACATGGAAATATATACTTTCAAAAAATAAATTATTAACTATTTCTGATGAATTGAAATTTTTTAAAAAAGAAAAAGAGTATTATGAAGAAGCCATGTTATTGCTTTCTCCAGACTATACTATCGTATATGCAAATCAATCTGCAAAAAATCTTTTTTCTCTTAATGATGAAAATGAAATCATTGGTGTGGGTAAAAATATACAATTAGAGATAAAGCAAGAATTCGTGTGTCTAAAAACCTAAGAAAGGTACGGTAG
>CAZXGY010000134.1:0-4306 GCA_964640455.1 uncultured Sulfurovum sp. | reverse complement strand
CAACATACCACTGTTTAGAGTATGATGTAATGGGGTTTAAATACAGTCTTGTCCCCGCCCCAACTACTCGACTACCATAACTATCAGTGATATATATACTTCCCTTAATCGTAGCTCTTCCTGATCTTTGTAGTGAATAATACTCAGAGGTAGGGAATTCTATCCGTTCCATCTTTACATCTTCACCCACTTCAGTCATCATCATCTCTGATTCTGTAAGGTTTTCATTAAGATCAGACATATCCACATCATTTACATTATATTGGTTTTCTTTATGTTGATTTGGATTTATAGGTATATTTCTAGAGACACACCCGGTCAATAAAGAGAGTAGTATCAGAGTAACAGTTGATGTAAATAAAAATTTAAACATTTCTTTCCCTTGTTTGTTTGTACGTTATTATACACAATTAACTTTATGCTACTTGATTAGTAATGTTTTTTTTTCATAATTTTTTCTAAAAAATCATAAGCATCTTTATTCCCAGAAAAAAAAGATTTTTGTGACCAAAACGCAGCATTTTGACAACTCTTCCGTACCGCTTGTCCTTTAGCATAACGTTTTGCTAATTCATACTGGGAAAGTGATTCACCCTCTTTTGCAAAACGGTGTAAATGTTTTACTTTACGTTTTTCACCTTTATAATACTTCACGGTATTAAGTATAAACCAAACTGTAAAGAGTGCTAAAAAAAGTATTAGGTAAAGTTCAATATTAGCTATATTTATAATTTTTTCTATAGATTCCATACTATTTACCTAAACAAAATTCGCCAAACATTTTATCGAGAATTTCTTCACTATCATAAGGTTTGGAAATAGATGAAATTGACTTTACAGCTTCTTGCAGATGATAAGAAAAAAACTCTAATTCACCTTCAATTAAAGGTATTTTAGCTTCTAAAATAGCATTTCTAGCTTTTATAACAGCCTCTATCTGACGAGTAGAAATAAGCATGAGTTCTTCTCCCTGACCAATACTATTAAAAAGGTTTTCTAATTTTTTAGTTAATTTAGTAAAAGCTTTCTTGGCACTTACCTCAATTATATCATAGTCCTGTAACCTATCTATTACCATGACATGTTCCAAATCAGATTTATTGAGTGCGACAATAATATGTTTATCTTCTAGTTGTTCTAAAATAGAGAGTATCTTCCCATCCTCACTATCGAAAGGACGTGCATAATCAAAGAGTGCCACTATAACATCTGCATCTTCTACTGAAGAGAGTGAACGTTCTATACCTATTTTTTCTATGGTATCTTCAGATTCACGTATACCTGCAGTATCTACAAGTCGTATAATATGTGATCCTATACGTACTTGCTCTTCTATAGTATCTCTAGTTGTTCCTGCTATATCTGATACAATGGCTCTATCATAAGAGAGTAAAGCATTAAGTAAAGAACTTTTTCCCACATTTGGCTTACCAATAATGGCTACTTTAAACCCTTCTATAAGTCCTCTACGTCTATAGCTTGCATCAACAATCTGTTCTATTTTAGCACTTAAGGCATCTAACTGTCCAACAATACTTTCCATAATATCATCTGGAATATCTTCTTCTGCATAGTCTATCATCACTTCAGAGTAAGCGAGTGAACGTAAAAGTGCTTCTCTACTTTCATCGACAAAGTCTTTGAGTTCACCTTTCATCTGCTTTGCCAATATTTTAGCCGCATCAACTGATTTAGCTTCTATGAGTTTCGAGATGGCTTCTGCTTCAGTAAGGTCAATTTTGCCATTAAGAAATGCTCGTTTAGAAAATTCACCTGGTTCGGCAAGTCTTACACCATGAGAGAGTATGGTATCTAGTATTTCCTGAGCTACTATCATCCCTCCATGACACTGAAATTCCACTATCTCTTCACCTGTAAATGAGTGAGGAGCTGCAAAGTAAATCATAATAGCATGATCTATAAGATCATCTTGTGCATTATAGAGAGAAGTAAGGTGTGCATGTCTAGGGATAATTTTATCTAAGTGAGAAATTTTATGTGCAATGCTAAGCGCAGCCTCTCCACTCACTCTTATAATTGAGATAGAAGAGACACCATGTGCTGTCGCAATGGCTGCAATAGAGTTATGCATAGCTCTTAGTTTTGAGTTTTTGAAGGATTATTAAATTCATTAATTACAACAAATTTTTTACCTTCACGTCCAGTTTTAACTGCAACATATTTATCTGGAAATCTTTCACGTAATTGCTCTAACGCAATTTGAACTAAAATACCATCAAGGAAACGTGTTTTACCTTTACCATTCTTTTCAACATTTTCAATCACTGGCTTAATGTAGTTACGTATCATCTCTTGTTGTGTGGTTAAGAATTCTGCAATTTCTAACTTAATAAAGAGTTCATATTTTGTATGCAACCAATTAAATATCAGATAAGAAAGTGCATTATAGCGATATCCTTCTTTTCCTATGAGTAATGCTGCATCTTCACCATCAATAAAGATAAGTGCCGTATTATCGACTACATCCACTTCGACAACATCAATATCAAAACATGATTTATCTAAAAGGTTTGTAAGCTCATTTTCTATCATATGCGCTAATTCATCGTAAACAATGTTTTCTTCTTCCGGTAAATCTTCCTCTTTTTGAGGTTCAAAAAAGTTATCTAAAACATTGTTTTTTTCTTCTACCGTCTCTTCTTTGACAATAGCAATAATTTCTGTAGCTACATTCTCTTCTTCTTTGGGTAAATCTAAAATAATCTCTTTTTTCACTTCTTTTTTTGTAGATGTTTCAGAAGAAGATTTCTTTTTATTTTTACATGTAGCTACAATAATGGCATCTTTTTTCAAAAAACCAAAAATTCCTTTTGTTGGGTGTTGCACAACTTCACACTGAAGTTCAGAAATAGAACATTCTAACATTTTAGAAGCTTTTTGATATGCTTCTTCTAATGTCGGTGCCTCAACCTTTTTCATTAGCTATCCTTTCCCTTATGATGTGCTGCTACTGCGGCAGCTTTATGTTTTGCATAAGCATTATTAATGACATATTGTTGTCCAATAGTAAAGATGTTGTTCACTACCCAGTAAAGTACCAATCCTGATGGGAAAGGCATAATAATAAACATACCCGCCATAATTACAGGGAACCACTGAAAGATTTTCTCTTGTAGTGGATCGGTAAAGTTATTTGGCGTAATTTTTTGTTGGAACCACATAGAAGCACCCATCAGAACAGGTAAGATATAGTATGGGTCAGCTGCTGCCAAGTTTTCAATCCATCCACTTATCCAAACTGCCCCTTGAAGTTCATCTGCATTAAGAAGTACTCTATAGAGTGCAAAGAAAACAGGGATTTGTAAAAGCATTGGTAAACATCCACCCATTGGGTTGGCACCATGTTTTTTATACATCTCCATCATCTGTGCATTCATTTTTGCAGGGTCACCTTTATACTTCTCTTTAAGCTCTTTCATTTTAGGTGCGAGGTCTTTAAGCTTTTGCATAGACATCATACCTTTATAAGAGAGTGGGAAAAGAATCATTTTAACCAATAATGTAAATAAAATAATTGCCCAACCCCAGTTACCAACCATGTCATTTATCCATAGAAGCACTTTGAAGAAAGGTTTAGAGAGAAAAGTAAACCATCCAAATTCTATCGCATCTGTTAGCTCAGGATTAATATTTTCAAGAATTTTATACTCTTTAGGTCCAATATAAGCACCTAAGTGTAAGTTTTCATTTCCTTCCACAAAAATAAGAGGATTATCATCACTTTGCTTTAAAATAGATACATTCATACCTTTATCAAAGTTATAGAAAATAGATGCAACATATCGGTCAAATGCTGAAGTCATTTTTGCATTCATGACTTTTTCATCCCCTTTTGCATCACCATCTTCTACAGTTAAGATAATATCGTCAGCACCTTTGACTAAAGCACCACGTACTAACATATACATTGATGTATCTGCCATTGGTCTATGTCCAGGTGTAATAAAATATGGTGTAGCAGAAGAGGTAGAGACATCAATCTCATAAGCACCACTAGGCTGTACTGTAATTTTTTTAGTAATGGTCACAGTAGAGAGTTTCTGTGTCAAAGTAACCGTTTTAGCCGTAGTTCTTACATCTACTGTTGACTCTGAACTATTCGTATAAGGTATTTTAAATGCTTCTTCATTTAAGTTAACATCAGAAAATCTTACTTCTAAAGGTTTAACTTCTTGCGTACCTAAGATTTTGAGATTTTTCCCTTCATCATCTTTATACTTCTCTTCCAAAAGTTCATATTGAGCAATACGTCCAAATTCATCAATACTGATTTTAAAGGTATTAG
>CAZXGY010000133.1:0-4307 GCA_964640455.1 uncultured Sulfurovum sp. | reverse complement strand
AGAGTTTTGGCATTTAGGTCTTTGATGAGGTTTATCATCATGTACTCTTTGGTAATGGGTACCATAAGCCCTCCTGCACCTTCTACCAGTAAAATATCACAAAGTTTTGAGAGTTCTTCGTATTTGTCTATGATATGTTTTAACTCTATGACTTGCTCTGTGTCTGCACAAAATGGGGCTGCAGGTAAAGGAAAGGTGTAAGCAGTGATATCTAGGGGTTTCAACGCTTTAAAATTCTCATTAACCTTTTGGCAAGCTTCAAGTAGTATAGTGGCATCAGGAGCTGTATGGGTGACACCTGTTTCTATGGGTTTATAGACACCTACTTTTAAACCTTTGGAAGCAAGAGCCTCTATGAGTTTGAGTGTGGTGTGTGTTTTGCCTACATTAGTGCCAGTGGCGGTGATGAAAAGTGACTGCATACACGATTCCTATACATTTTTTGATACAATTATAGTAGAAATGTTAATAAGTATGCAAGTACGATAAAATGCGACTAGTCGTATGAGCCAACTGCTGAAGTTGACTCAGCGTCAGCGTAGTCTTTGTGGCTTTGCCTCAAAGGCGTTATAAGGAAGGTAATGCCAAAGTTTGAAGAAGAATTAGATTTAGCCTTAGAGCTTGAAGAACCACAAATGTTTAAAGTGCTACTGCACAATGATGACTATACGAGTATGGATTTTGTAGTAGAGATACTCTCGGGTGTTTTTCATAAAAATCAAGCACAAGCAGAACAAATCATGTTACAAATACATGAAAAAGGGAAAGCGATTTGTGGTGTGTACTCTTTTGAAATAGCACAGACTAAAGCACAACAAGTGAAACAAAAAGCGAAACAAAATGAGTTTCCATTACTAGCCACAATTGAGGAGGATAGTTAATATGATTAGTATAGCACTTAACGATGTATTTAAAGAAGCCGTAGGATATGCAAAAGAGAATAGACATGAATATCTTACAGTAGAGCATCTCTTTTTGTCTATCGTAAGAAGCGAAGCGGGTAAAGAGATATTTTCTATACTTGATGCAAGTTTAGCAACGCTTGAAGCAGGTATACAAGAGCATATTACAAAGACTATACCATCGCTAAAAGAAGCGGTAGAGCCTTTTGAAACGGTAGCACTCTCTCGTGCTATTAATGATATGATGACACATATCCATAGCTCTGGACGTACAGAAGCAAATATTGGAGATATGATAGCAGCTATTTTTATGCAAGAACACTCATATGCGGTTTACCTTATGAAAAGAGAGGATATCGCACGTGTGGATGTACTTGAAGTTATCTCTCATCGCTATGATAAGCCTCAATCTGGTGATGCCACTGCAAAAGAAGAAGAGACATTGCTTGACCAGTTTACTATAGAGCTTGTAGCCCTAGCGAAAACAGGAAAAATAGACCCAGTGGTAGGTCGTGTAGATGAGATAGAACGTGTGATGCAAACACTTTGTCGTCGTAAGAAAAATAACCCACTACTTGTAGGTGAACCGGGGGTGGGTAAAACTGCTATTGCAGAAGGACTAGCACTTCGTATCAGTGAAGATGATGTTCCTGAGATACTGCAAGGTTCAAAAGTCTATGCACTAGATATGGGTGCACTCGTAGCAGGTACGAAGTATAGAGGTGACTTTGAGAAGCGTCTTAAAGGTATTATTACTGAGCTATCACAAGAAGAAGAGGCTATTTTGTTTATAGATGAGATACATACGATGGTGGGAGCGGGAGCAACGAGTGGGGGAAGCATGGATGCATCTAACTTACTTAAACCTGCCCTTGCACGTGGTGACCTTAAGTGTATAGGAGCTACAACCTACCAAGAGTACAGAAACTTTTTTGACAAAGACAAAGCACTTAGCCGTAGATTTGCCAAGATAGATGTAGAAGAACCTAGCAAAGAAGATACGTTTATCATCTTAAAGGGTGTACAGCACAAGTATGAGGATTATCATAATATTAACTTTACGGACGCTGCGTTAGAATCGGCGATAGACTTGTCGGTGAAGTATTTGCATGATAGATTTCTTCCCGATAAAGCAATGGATATCATAGATGAAGTAGGGGCACACTTTATGCTTAGAGGGCAGAGTAATGTCACAGTAAAACCAAAAGACATTGAAGAATCCGTAGCTAAGATGATGAAGCTACCATCTACCATTATAGGTACAGATGATACGAAAAAACTAAAACGTTTAGAGAAAGATCTCTCTTCACATATTATAGGTCAAGAAGAGGCTATCAAGGCACTTAGTACGGCTATTAAACGGTCATATGCAGGGCTTAATGGCGAAGATAGACCTATAGGGTCTTTCTTGTTTGTAGGACCGACAGGTGTGGGTAAGACAGCATTGGCAACGCAACTTGCGAAGACTATGCATGTACATTTTGAGAGACTTGACATGTCTGAGTATATGGAGCCACATACCATCTCTAGACTTGTTGGAGCACCTCCAGGGTATGTGGGGTATGAACAAGGTGGACTGCTTACGGAGATGATAAAAAAACATCCTCACACTGTACTTTTACTTGACGAGATAGAAAAAGCACATCCTGACATTATGAATATTTTACTTCAAGTGATGGATGGAGCTAAGCTTACCGATAACAATGGCGTAGTCTCTGACTTTAAAAATGTGATACTCATTATGACTTCTAACATAGGAACCAAAGAAGCCAATGTCATGGGGTTCAATAAAGATAACTCAATGAAGACAGATAAAGCACTAGCAGCATTCTTCTCTCCTGAGTTTAGAAACCGTTTGAGTGGAACTATAGAGTTTAATGCATTAGGGCTAAAAGCTTTAGTGACTATTGTTGATAGAGAACTAGATAAGCTTAATGCACTTTTAGCAAGTAAAAAAGTAAAAGTAAAACTAAGTAAAAAAGCCAAAGAGTACCTTGCAAACGAAGGGTACGATGAGCGTTATGGTGCAAGACACATTGCACGTGTGATAGATGAGAAAGTCAAAGAAGCACTCACAGATGAGATACTCTTTGGTAAACTCAAAAAAGGTGGCTCTGTGAAAGTGACCTTTAAAAATGAAAAATTACTCTTTGATTTTTTAGGAAAATAAATGGCATCTACGAATGATGAGGAGAATTACTATATCCCACCATTGAGTAAATATGACTCTCATTTTCCTGATCCACGTTTAGCATCGGATGAGGGTTTACTTGCTTATGGAGGTGACCTCTCTTCTCATAGACTACTTTTTGCCTATAAAAAAGGGATATTCCCATGGTATGCTGAAGGTGACCCCATACTCTGGTGGTCACCCAACCCACGACTACTTCTCTACCCTGATAAATTTAAACTCCGTAAATCTTTTAGAAGAGTGTTACGTTCTGGTAAATTTACTGTTACCTTTGATAAATATTTTGATGAGGTGATTTCTCATTGTTCTACTGTAGAGAGAGAAGGGCAAGAGGCATCTTGGATACTATCTGAAATCAAGGAAGCTTATACACGTCTGCATGAAGAGGGGTTTGGACATAGTGTAGAGGTACATTTGGAAGGAAAATTAGTAGGTGGACTTTATGGTATTGCTTTTGGAAAGGCATTTTTTGGTGAATCTATGTTCTCTTTGTCTCCAGATGCATCAAAAGTAGCATTTAAAGCACTAAGTGATGTTTTAGGCAGTAGAGGTTATGATTTTATAGACTGTCAAATGAAAACAGATCATATGATAGGTTTGGGTGCTGAAGTTATTGAGAGAGATATTTTTCTTGATGCACTTGAACTTGCAATAGAAAAAGAGACAGATTTTGGAAAATGGCATGATTGGCATTGGAATTATAAGGAATAAAAAATGGTAAATAGAGACATAAATTTCTCTTTGTGGTTAGATTTTGTTGAGAGAGATTATTTAAAAAATGAATTTTCTGCTTTAATAGAAAAAGGTATTATTAATGGGGCAACATCTAACCCATCAATTTTTGCAAATGCTATTACCACTTCTCCTGCATATGCTGAGCAGTTAAAAAGTCTTGAGGGTAAAAGCCCTAAAGAGAAGTATGAAGCTCTAGCGATAGAAGATATACGTACAGCAGCACAGGCACTACGTACTTCGTATGATGCTGCTAACGATGGATATATCTCTATAGAAGTAGATCCATTTTTATCTAATGATACGCAAGGTACCATTGATGAAGGTAAAAGACTTTTTGCTGCCATTGGTGAGCCCAATGTTATGGTGAAAGTACCTGCAACAGAGGCAGGGTATGATGCAATGACTGAACTTCTATGTAACGGAATTTCTGTTAATGCAACGCTTATCTTTTCTCCTAAACAAGCACAAAAATGTCTTAA
>CAZXGY010000132.1:0-4333 GCA_964640455.1 uncultured Sulfurovum sp. | reverse complement strand
CATTAGGAATTGGAGTGTAGGGTGTTGTACCCCTACAACACCAATATATATTACTATCTTTGTAGTGTACGTCTATGGTAGGTGATACCAGGTTTATAGTTTGCTGTTGGTGTACCCCATGCAGCACCACTGATAGCATCAGGATGCTCAGGGTCACGGTAATGCACATAGGTATCTACAAGTATGATATTATCTATAGCATTTGGTCTAACTATAGCAGTTGAACCAATCTTATTGCCACAAGCAGAAGTATTTCCTAGATACTGTATTTTAACCTCTACATGATACCCTTGTCCGTTTTTGGTTTGGGTTTGATCTCCGTCTATATCTGATGTGATGTTCCGTATACATGTTTGTGCAGTGGCTGCCATAATGCCATACTCTGTATAACTTTTAGCATAAAGGATGGCTTGTTCTTTTCTGTACTGGGCTGTAGTCTCTTGTATCATTTTCCCCGAAAGATTCATGATGAACCCTCCGACTGTTGCCATAAGAACTATGACAAATATAGCTGTAATCATAGAGAAGGCTTTTCTATTTTTGTTAAATGTTATCATCGTATGACCGCCTTTTCTTTACAAATGGAGATATGTTCTGTATCTCCTATACGTTCTACGACACATATTTTAATACGTATGGAGTTTGGCTCTTTTTTAAATCTGAAAACAGAGACATTTTTAAGAAGTAAAGCATTACTACCATTGGCATAATTTTCACCTTCCCAAGGCTGATACCCATAGTAAAATTTTAAATCATGTACCTCAATATCTATTTTACCTGTTTCTATGGTATGGTTGTTTTCTGGTACTACAGCAAAAGCTGATGTAGCAAGTTGATAGAACTCTGTGTATTTCATAACTCCTGCTGTTCTATTACCATCCGTTGCTCCTATAGCATGAAAGTTAAATTTTTCTGGAGTTGCAGCACTTATTGTGATAGGAAAAATACATCCATCTCCTCTATACATACACTTAGCAGCATAACTTCCTCCATCATCACGATAGTCAACATCTCCTAAAAAAATGATGGCAGCACCTTCTGCGGTATTTCCTGTATAGTGGTTCATAATGGCCCCCTCTTTACTTAGTTGGGATCCTGTGGTTTTAAGTGTAGTAAAGTTGCTACTATTTAGGTCGGTAAAGCCACTCCATGCAGGAGTACCATAGGCACTTAGTCCATCATTGTCATAGCCTATCCATTCAAGAATGGGGTAATTATTGACATCAGCTATTGGTAAATCTTGTACGGCATACGCATCTGTATCTGCTAAACCTAGGTGAGCAGCACCTGTTTTACGTGCTAACATACTCATATCAATACGATAGACTAAACGATTGGCAAGTTGGTTGATAGCAAGTTCTGTTTTCATACTGGCATCATGTACTGCCCTTTGCATGATATAGCCTTCGTAGACCTGCACAATGATTTGAGAACCTATAGAAGAGACAATACCCAATATGACAATGACAAATACAAGTTCTATCATCGTAAATGCTTGTTTGAATGTGTTTATAGTTTTCATTTTATGTCCTTGTCAGGAACGGCAGTTCCTATATTACACATAAACATTTTCATAACAATCTTCTTGTCTGCAACATTGCTAGAGTTGAGTTCAGTAGTGATAAATTTGACATTGGTTGTATTAGCTGTAACTAGAGTTGGGTTTGAATAAGCACAAACAGCACCAGTATCTTGACATGTTGAAAAATCAGGAGAAGAGGAAATATCAGTATAATATTGGACTGTTGTACTTATGGTAATACTTTTATCCATATAGTCCCCTTCATTGGTAATTCCTGTAGCACCATCGGCAGTGATAAGTCTACTTGTATTTCCTTCAAAATCATCAATATCATCTCTAACCGTCTCTGTATTTGCAGTACCCGGATCAAGATCTTTTCCTGTACCAAAGCTACTAAGAAGGGAAGCATTAATATCTACAAGTGCTAAAGGAACTCCCTTTTGTCTTCTCATCATTCCTGCTGTGATGTTACTTTCTCTTTTGAGGCTTTCAGTCGTAGTTCCTGTACCTAAAATACCATATTCACTTTGAGACTCTGTGTTTTGTTCATCCCATGGGTAAGACATAATGGCATTCGCATGAGCAGCCACTATGGCTATGGACTCTTGTTGAAATGTAACTATACTACTTTTTGTCGCAGTACTGAGCATTAGTGGGGCAGAGAGCATGACTATCCCCATGATGACGATAGCGAAAATAAGCTCTATCATAGCAACTGCTTTTCGGTTTGTTTTTAAATGTATCATCTTTATCACCAGTTCATCCTTGGTCTTGTTTCTGAAGAGGAGGTAGTGTTGGTGACTTCACCTGTACTTCCTACCCCTGCCCATCCTCTTTCACCAATAAACTTAACCCTATAGTAGTCAGAATCATTATTTGGTTCTGATGTAGTATCTGTTTTACTGTCATAATCAAGCCATGGTACAGGATCATACTTTATCTTAACAACACTTGGTCTTGCTGACCCAGATACAGAAACATTGACATCTTCTTGTTTTGCTACAGCATCATTATCAAACGGTACATCATCTATAGAGGTATCTATCGCTATAGCTGCTCTAGTTGGGGTTGCACCTACCGATACTCTAGGGGTAGCATCTATACCATCGTAGGTACTGGCAGTTAATGTAGTTGTTCCTATGTTATTCGCATTAAATTTTACACTTGGAGCAAGATACCATGAGGTACTTTCTCCTTCTGCTAAGGCAGTCATAGGTGTAGTAAGATTGTAGTCAGCACAGATAGCGCTTGTATAATTACAATAAATATCTATATAAAGTTTTGTTTGTTTCCATTTTTCAGTAACATTATTATAAAGTTCTTTTTCAGGGACTATTTTACCATAGACAAAGGTTACATTTTCATCATAAACTTTCGTACCTGCGGGGGTAATAACTGTCATATCTGCATTAGAAGTAGCACTATCACCCGCTACGTTCAAATCTTTATAAGTAATGACAATAGGGTTTACTTCAGGATGAAGATTAAGGGTGTCTTTTAGTGGCTTCTTAAGTGTTGAGTAGAGTGCCATACTTGCAGAACCTTGAGCTACTGTATCTTTAAAGGCTGTTTTTGCAAGTGTAAGATTTTTTTCCTCACCTAAGGTTGTCTCTGTAGTAGTGTTTCCAAGACGAAGTTGTAGAGGGAGTGTTGTAGCTGTTGCAGCTAAAATGCTTGCATTAAGACGTACATCTGAAGCAGAACACCCATTGGTAAAGTTAGTGAGCGTACCACCATCTTTCCCTTGTGCGGTGATGTTACCTTCAAGTACTGAACCCATGTCCACGGGATGCCTAGTAAGATCAGCATAATAGGTATGGCTTAAGTTATTTAAGAAAAGATACCCGCCATCAGGTGTGGTTGTAAGTGGGACTCCTACATTAAACTGGTAGGGTTCAAATTTTAGAGGCATATCGACATACGTACCACTAGCCCCAGAAGAACTTATGGTACAGCCTACTTCTCCTGTAGCAGCAGCTGTAACGCTACCTAAAATACAATCACTACATTTTCCTTGTGTAGGAGTGGTTTTACAGTCAGCTTCAAAAATAGTTTTATGTTCATACGTACCTTGGTCTACTCTTGTCCAGTTGGCGTCACTCATCCAATAGATGTATTTACCTGCATTTTTGTTTTTAAATGTTGGATCTATGTCTATATTTTGACTATCTATAAAGTCAATATCGTAACTGGTATTGTTTTTATCTGTACATGCACTAACATCGTCAAATTCTAGTACCGCGAGTGTACCGCTTGCTTTTACTGTTGCTGGAGAAGTTGCGTTTATCAAAGCATTGTTAGGTTTGAAGTGATAATTGTATTGTTTTGACTTCCCGCTATTACCATACTTTGTAGCCGTAACGTTGAGCTGATAGTCATACCCTGCTGCAACTTCTTTGATGCTAGTGGTATTATTTTTCGTAATCTCAATAGGGGTTAAGGCACTTCCATTGGTTTCATTGCTGTCTTTGATACTGACATTAAAGCCTTCAGGACGTAAAGCAAAGTTGTCTCTTGCACAATATGGTGTAGCATAATAAAAACGAAGACAATCATAACAATCGCTGCCTGCACTACTCGTACATTTTGCCTTACAATAAAGGTTTGTACTGTTTGTCTCATCTGCTAGATAGTTATCTGTATATACTTTATCAAAACAAGCACTTTGATTTTGTGCAGTACAAGGATGTGTAATCATAATACGTACTTGAGGGTCACTAGGGTCTTGTTTCGTAAGTGTCCAAATCCTAAATGTGGCACTTGGTAAAGTCAGTGCACTGTCATAACCAATAATAACACTTGCTGGATCAA
>CAZXGY010000131.1:0-4367 GCA_964640455.1 uncultured Sulfurovum sp. | reverse complement strand
ATTTTTGATATTGCTTGCAAGACATAGTCTCCTGCATCATGCCCATAATTATCATTGACCTTTTTAAAATGATCAATATCACACATCAGGATAGCACCATATGCAGATTTTTCAATATTTGGAATATTATGGTTATAACCTCTTCTATTATAAAGCCCTGTAAGAGGGTCTCTTCTTAAAAAGAATTCTAAATCTTTTTGCAGCTTTTGCATACGTCTCATAGATATTTCTCTTGTATATTGATAAAGAGATGAAAGCATAATAACCACAAGTAAAATAAGTACCAGACGTATTTTAAATTCATATGTATAGCTTGTATCTAAAAACATACCATCTTTTATAAAAAACATTCCTATGGTGATAAGAAGAAATATAAGAAGTTCAATAAGACCTTTTTTTAAACCATGTATAAATAAGACAACAGGAGGTAGAGTAAAAGTCCATAAGGGTCCAGTCCCACTGACACCACCTGAATAAACAAGATAAAACATAAGAGAGAAAAGAAAGTACAGTACAATATAGGCACTAACAATAACGTCATCGGTAAGTTTTAAATAAATAATATTAAAGAGAAGAAGTCCAACACCACAAAATAAAATATTTGAAAGTAAGGGATACTTATCTACAGCACAATTGGTCCCCATAATCAAAAAAATGGTAAGTGCTATCATGCTAAAAACATAGATAAGATATTTTTTTAATGTGGTTTCATAATTGTGTGAACTATAAAACCCATTTTTCAAATACTCTAACATAGCATTGATATTATACTCAAGCATATTGATTGCTCCCTCATAGTTTATTAAACATATAAAGTGCAACCTGGCAATCTGCATGAGACCCATAGCTTTCCGTCCTTACCTCACGGTAAGTTTGGCTAAAATATTGAATTGTTTAACTTATATTTTATCAAAAAACCACAATTAAAAACTTAGAATATGAATTCTAAGCACAACTAAGCTATAGTGTTCCAAATATTTTAGGATGAATAGATATGGATAAAATAAAAATTGGTGTAATAACCACAAGCGATAGAGCTTCACAAGGCATTTATGAAGATATTTCTGGTGTAGCTATCATGGATACCATGAAAGAGTATCTCCTTAATGAGTGTGAATATGTATATAGATGTATTCCTGATGAACAAAGTCTTATAGAGACAACGCTTATCAATCTTTCACGTGATGAGAACTGTGATCTTATTGTTACCACTGGTGGTACAGGTCCAGCTATGAGAGATGTAACCACAGAAGCCACTGAAAATGTCTGCCAAAAGCTTTTACCAGGCTTTGGAGAGCAGATGAGAGCAGTGAGTTTACAGTATGTACCCACAGCTATTCTTTCTCGTCAGACAGCGGGCATATGTAATGGAGCACTCATTATTAATCTTCCAGGAAAACCTAAGTCCATAAGAGAGTGTTTAGATGCTGTATTTCCTGCTGTTCCATACTGTATAGACCTCATAGGTGGTAGCTATATGGAAGCCAATGAAGAGATTATTAAAATTTTCAGACCTAAGAAAAAGTAAGTTATAACGAGGAATACTAAATAATATGAATGTTGATTTTATAGAATCTAAAATGAATGAAATTATTTCAGAATTAGAAAAAGAAGTGATGACAGTACTCATGGATGAGAGTTTTGATAAGAAGCAAACCAATCTACGTATGAAACCACTTACCTCCACAAAAAAGATACTAAACAATGCCCTAGATAGTATTAAAATGGTAGATAGACTAGGGCGTGAAGATTTGGAGAAATAAGATGAATGCCAATATTATTATTTTACTTTTTGTACTAACACTTATTATTTTCTTTTGGAGTATATATAAAGCAGTAAAGACCCAACAAAATAAATATGCTTGGGGTATGCTACCATTTTTTCTTTTTATGATAGCAATGTTTTTATAATAGAACTCTCTAGTTATTGACGGGTACTGGTCATACCAGCACCCAACCAATCTTGCATCCCACCACGGTACCATTTGAGCTTTTCCGTAGGATAGCCTATCTTTAAAAGAGCAAAAATCATATCTGGAGATTGACTACACCATGGACCATTACAAAAAAGTACCAATGTTTTAGCATCACTAAAGTCATAGTCACCATCTTTTTCTATAAACACACCCAAATGTTTTAGTGCATATTCAAAATGAAATTCATAATTACTTTTATCTTTAAAATAGTTAAATGGCATATTAATTGCCCCAGGAATAGTACGATAGTTAAACCATTTCTCTGTACGACTATCAATGAGTAACATCTCTTTATTATGCTGCATCTCTCTAATAAAAAGCAAGACTTCCAGTTCACCATAAGTCTCAAGATCAAGATCTAGCTGCATAGGTAAAAGTTTTCCTTTCGTATGCACATAAGTAGATTTACACACCTCAGGGACTTTTTCATGGGCATAGTTACCTGTCCATAACATTTCATTATTAATAGGCACATCTTTACACTCTTTGGGTATATGCCGTTTAACCACATAGTTTTTCTGTTCTTTATTATTAGATGCTTTAGTCGTTACCATAACGCCACTATATTCAAAGCCACTACTACTATAGAGTAGTGAAGATAAAAGAGTGAGAGAGATAAGATACCTGTTCTTCATTGACATAACTTTTCCTTTAATTATATGGTAATATAGCATATGTTTTGTGTAGTGTATGGGTAAAGGAGGAAGGGGAGTTCTAGCTCAAGAGTCCCAAAGGACTCTCAGTTAAATGAGTTATACGTTTGAAGCTACTTTATAGGTAGGATCATCTTCTTCATAAGCACAAAAAGGTCCAGCAGTTTTTAGCATACGTTTACAGTCTTCAGAGAGGTGACGTAAGGTAAGCTTTTTACCTGCTTTTTTATATTTGTCCGTAATGCCATCTATTGCCTCAGCCCCTGAGCTATCCATAACCCTAGCTTTTTTAAAGTCTATAATGACATCTTCAGGGTCATTTTCCACATCAAACTGTTCATTAAACGATGTGACTGAACCAAAGAAGAGAGGTCCATCAAGCTCGTAGATTTTTTTACCATCTTCCTCTTGTGTATGGGCAAATATTTTTGCATGTTCCCAAGCAAATACAAGAGCAGAGATAATAATACCCGCTATAACAGCTACTGCCAAGTCTTCAAGCACAGTAATGATAGTTACCGTTACAAGTACAAAAGCATCTGCTCTAGGCATATGTTTAATACGTTTCAGTGAAGAGAACTCAAAGGTCCCGATACTTACCATAAACATGATACCCACAAGCACTGCCACAGGAATAGCGGCAATAACATCTGAAAAACTCACCACAAGTATAATAAGTAATACCGCTGCAGTAAACGATGATAAGCGTCCAAGTCCACCAGAGGTGAAGTTAATCACAGATTGTCCTATCATCGCACATCCTGCCATACCACCAAAGAGTCCTGAAGTTGTGTTTCCTATACCAAGTGCCACACATTCCTTATTTCCTGAACCACGTTCACCACCCATCTCATCGAGTACAGAGAGAGTAAGCAGAGACTCTATAAGCCCCACCAATGCCACGATAATTGCCACAGGCAAGATAATAACCATAGCTGACCATGAGAAAAGCTCACCTAACGGCAAGACAAAGCTAGGCATAGATACAGAAGAGAGGTCAGCCAAATCACCCACTGTTTTAGTAGCTATATCACCGAAGTAAACCACAAGTGTTACCACAACAATAGCCACAAGTCCCGCTGGGACTGCCTTAGAAATTTTAGGTAAAAACTGCATAGTAGCCATAGTTACAACGATGATGATGTACATCATATAGTTTTCTGAAAAACTTGCTTTAATCACATCTATCACTGAACTATACTGCTCCACATTGGCAGGAGAAAGGAAAGTAAGCTGTGCCATAGCGATGACTATTGCCAAACCATTAACAAATCCAAAAAGAGCAGGCTGAGGCACAAGACGAATAAACTTACCCATCTTCATCAGCCCTATAGCAATCTGAATAAGCCCAGCAATAATAGAGGTGAGCAGTATGTAATGTAAGACCATCATGCTCAACGCTTCAGCATCAAGCTCAGGGTATAGTGATTTTACAGAGAGCCCAAGCCCTACAAATACCACAGCAACAGAGCCAGTAGCCCCTGAAATCATCCCTGGTTTACCACCAAGTATTGCAGTAATTAGTCCTATGATAAATGCACCATAAAGTCCAACCACAGGAGAAACCCCTGCAATAAATGAAAAGGCTATCGCTTCAGGTACGAGGGCAACTGCAACCAATGCCCCAGAGAGTACATCATTTTTAATGTTTTGTTTTGAATAGTTTTGAATGTTAAACAAGGTAGTTCCTTACACTATATTATATGCGTGGAATTTTACCATAATTATTTATCAAGCT
>CAZXGY010000130.1:0-4370 GCA_964640455.1 uncultured Sulfurovum sp. | reverse complement strand
GGCTAAAATTTCAATACCATACTCTGCTTCTTTCTGTCGTCCACCCTCTTCTATGAATAATACATTTTTATTCCCTTCGACAAGCTCAGGGAACGGTGGCTGAGCCTGTCGAAGTCTCATACCATTCTCTAACGCAGCTTTATAGTTACCATGCGGATTGTCTTTCAAATAATCTGCTATATGCTCCACAAAATACTCAAACTCCCACCCTCTCATTTTTGCTAATACAGAAAGAGAATACATAGCATTAGACTGTGCAGAACCATAAGAGATAATTTTTTTAATGTCAGGAAAATCATTTTCTAAGAAGTAGTGAAATTTACGGGCTTTATTTCCAGAGAAGTCTGGATGCAAAAGATCATCCCGTTTTAAAAAGAAAGTATGATTATCAAAAGAGATTTTTTCTATTGGAGAAGATAAAGATATCATAAAACCCTCCATCAATCACACGAAGTGTGTCTTGTTGCTCCGAACGCCCTTGAAAGCAGAGCGATTCGAGAGGAGCAACGACTTTTGCTTACTTTTCTAGAAAAGTAAGAGGAATAACAACGCCACAATTAAAAAAAGAGGCAATCATTTTAATTCAAAGAAATTAGACTAGTTACGTCCAACACAATTCAAATCATCAAATGCCTTCTCAAGTCTCTCAATCATAGAAAGCTCCGCCGCACGTATCCATTTACGTGGATCATAATAAGATTTATTTGGCTTATCTTCACCCTCAGGGTTACCAATTTGACCTTGCAAATAATCTTTTTTATCTTCTACATAATTACGTACACCATCCCAAAATGCCCACTGAGTATCCGTGTCAATATTCATCTTAATAGCACCATAAGAGATAGCCTCTCTTATATCTGCAAGCTCTGAACCAGAACCACCATGGAAAACAAAGTCTACTGGTTTAGTAGCCGTATTGTATTTCTCTTCGATGAACTTTTGAGAGTTATCAAGTATTTTTGGTGTCAAAGATACATTACCTGGTTTATAAACACCATGCACATTACCAAATGACGCAGCAATAGTAAAGTTAGGAGAAACTTTCATAAGTTCTTCATAGGCATAAGCTACTTCTTCTGGCTGTGTATAAAGTAGTGAGTTATCGATATCCGTATTGTCTACACCATCTTCTTCACCACCGGTTACACCCAGTTCTATCTCTAGTGTCATACCCATTTTACTCATACGTTCTAAGTAACTTTTACATGTAGCGATGTTCTCTTCTATAGGCTCTTCAGAGAGGTCTATCATGTGTGAAGAGAAAAGAGGAATGCCATGTGCTTTAAAGTGTGCTTCACTGGCATCTAAAAGTGCATCTATCCAAGGAAGTAACTTTCTTGCCGCATGGTCTGTATGAAGTACTACTGGTACACCATACGCCTTTGCTACAGTATGTACATGTTGTGCTCCAGAGATAGTACCAAGAATGGCTGCTTCGTCTGAAGGCAGACCTTTACCTGCATAGTATGCCCCACCACCATTAGAAAACTGAACAATGATTGGAGAGTTTACATTTTTAGCAGCTTCCAATACAGCATTTACCGAAGAGGTACTTACTACATTTACTGCAGGGAGAGCAAAGCCCTCCTCTTTTGCGACTTTAAATAACTTCTGAAGATCTTCCCCTGTTACCACACCTGCACTTACTACATCTAAAACTTTTGTAGACATTTACACTTCCCTCTTTAGAAATTATTTAACTTTTATTTTTGCACTTTTCATAAGCTGACCCACAACTTTTTCTTGTGCGATTTGCATTTTGATATTGTTTTTTGTAGCTTCAAATGCTGGTATCTTTTGTTTAGATTTTGATTTTTTAGCTGCTTTTTTCATCTTGTCATATATTGCTTTTGCTTCATCATCTGAAACTTTAGTTTCAGACATTTTCTTTTGCATCCAAAAACCAGCAAGTGCTGCTTCTTTTTCTTTTTTTGTTAAACTTTCTTTAGATTTTGCTGCAACAAGTTTAGATGGTGCCATCATTTGTATAAGTTGTGTTTTACCTTTTTCTGGGATAGTTTCCCATGTATCTTTACCTTTAGTCAGTACTTTGAGTGCTTTATTTGCTTCTTCAACAGTAATAACCATACCATTAACAGTTCCAGCTGTTTTTGCTACTACAGCTGTAGTAGTCAATGCTAATGTTAATCCTAAGAGTGCTAGAATTTTTTTCATTGTTTAGTTCCTTTTCGTAAATATTAGGTGTATTTTACCTATATGTTGTAAAAATACAGATTAAGTTTTTATTGGGCAACTGTTATCTGTACATCTTTCATAACCTTAGCAATCATCTTTTTTTCTATCATTTGCATGCGTAGTCTATCTTTGATAGCATCAAAAGCTGGTATTGGCTTTGTACTATTTGCATCAACAGATTGTTGCTTTAGCTGATCATAAATGACACGGACTTCTTCATCTTTTATTTTGATATTACGTGACTCTTTTTGCATCCATGCACGTGTTAAAACAGTCTCTTTTTCTAATGCTGTCAGCTCTTTTTCTGCTGCATCATACGCAAGAAAAGGTAAGCCCATCTCTTGTAATAGCATCTTCTGTTGCTTTGGAGCTATAACATCATAATTAGTTACTTTCCCCCCTGTACGTTGAGACAAATAAGCATTGGCATCTTTTTTAAGAATCTTATGTTTATTTATAGTTCCTATGACTGCATTAGCAGGTCTACTCTTAGGGACTCTCTTGACACGTTTAGGCTTTGCATCCAGATTCAAGTTACCAAGATCCACCATTTGTGTTGAATCATTTGTGTTCATAATGTTAGTCAAACTATTTTTAAGTGCATCAGCAGATGCAACACCAGTGAGCAAACCTACAGATACACTTGCAAGAACGATAAATTTTTTCATATCATTTTCCCTATTTTTCATAAAAGATTACTTTTGTGTAGCGTTTGTCTCTTTTGTCATATTTACAATTTTTGCTTTACTCTTAAGCTCTTTTGCTACTTCAGATATTTTCGCTGCAAATTGTTGTTGCTTAAGTGAGGTAATGATTTTATCTTTTACACTTTCATACGCTGTTGGTTTTGCTTCTGACTTTGTTTCCAAATAGATAACATGGTAACCAAACTGAGTCTTTACAGGAGCAGTTGTCATTTCTCCATTATTAAGTGCCCATACAGCTTTTGAAAATTCTGGAACCATTTGACCTTTAGCAAAAGTACCAAGATCTCCACCTTTAGGTCCTGAAGGTCCTGTAGATTTAGTTTTAGCAAGCTCAATAAATTTTGTTTTAAGTGCTTCACCTTTAAGTGTTTTCATCTCATCAATAATAGCTTGAGCCTCTTTTTCTTCTTTTACCAAGATATGTCTAGCATGCATATTTGCTTTACCCATAAACTTCTCAGAATTTTTGTCATAAAACTCTTTGGCTTCAGAGTCACTAACCACTGCATTGTCCATCTGTTCTTTCATCCACATGTTTACAAGAAGTTCTTCTTTGATTTTTTCCATATTTCTTTTGAACTCTGGTTTATTATCGATGCCTTCTTTCGCTGCTAACTCAGTGAAAAGTTGTTTTTCAACAAGTCTATCGGTAATCATTTGTTTCTCTTCTGGCTTAAGATCAGCAAAATTTGTTTGTGGTGCTTGTGCCGTTACAAATACCTGTGCATCTTGTTTTGTAATGTTTTTGCCATTTACAGTCACTAAGATATCTGACGCTAATGCAGATGAAGTAATAATTGATAGAGCTAAGAGTGAAGTTTTTGCGAGTTTTAACATATTTTATATTCCTTGATAATAATTTAACAAAAGTATATCCCTCTTGGGTAAATCATTCATTAATGTGGTAGTATTTTATTCAACCTTAGATTAGAATAGGATAATAAGCATGGCAAAAGTGAAAAAAGCAACAAAAAAAGAGATTGATGAGATAAAAGCACTCTTTTTACACCACTATCCAGACTCACTTACAGAACTAAATTACACAAACCTTTATGAACTTCTCATTGCCGTGATGCTTTCTGCTCAGTGTACAGACAAACGTGTAAACATCATAAGCCCTGCTTTATTTGAAAAGTACCCAGACCCCATCAGCCTTGCTAACGCTGACTTAGATGAAGTGAAGTCTTACCTCAACACGTGCTCATTTTTTAACAACAAAGCCAAAAACCTCATTAAGATGGCACAGTCAGTGATAGAAAATTATGAAAATGAAATTCCCCTAGAACGTGATGAACTTGTAAAACTTGCTGGTGTGGGACAAAAGACAGCTAATGTTGTCATGATAGAGTATGCAGGAGCTAACCTCATGGCTGTAGATACCCATGTCTATAGAGTAGCACACCGTTTAGGACTAAGCGATGCAAAGACAGCTATAAAGTGTGAAGAAGAACTGACTAAAAAGTTTAA
>CAZXGY010000129.1:0-4415 GCA_964640455.1 uncultured Sulfurovum sp. | reverse complement strand
AGTGTACCCTCTTGCTGATTGAGTGCTGGCATATCTAAATCACCACCACCTAGTGCAGACAAAGTAAAGTCAGCCTCAGCATTGTAACCCACTGTTTTTCCTGTAACTTCATCATCAAGATCACAAATGAGTGAAACGCCCATAGCATTTCCTGCTGGTGGTACACATACAACATTAAAGTCTGTATATTTCTCCACTAACGCAAGTATTTTTGCTATCTGCTCTGCTCTAGGGTGTGCATACAAGTCAGCTCCAACAATGAGTGAGAAACCATGTTTTTTAAGCATAGACTTTCTAAGAAGTTCTAACTCCTCTTCCCCTACATTTGACTCTGCAGATAAATTACCTATATCTAAGTCATCTAAAAATGCTTTTACATTTTCAGGTACTTCCATATCACGTAAAAGCATCTCTACAAGCAGTGCTGCCACACCTTCTTCACTTTGCGGTTCATACTTAATGAACTGCGTCACAATATTTTTCATCTCAAGATCTTCTAAAGGATGCATATATGCTACACGTGCACGATGCCACTTAGATGCCATGTTGATATGATATTTTACTGTTGGTGCATCATCATAGATTTTTGTACCTAGTACGATGATAGCTGTTGACTCTGAAATGGCTTTTAATGAACCAGAATAAAGTGCTTTACCTGTCACTGAACTATAGGCTCTCATAAACTTCTGATAAGCTTTTGCTTCAGCACAAATAAGTTTTGCACCTGTAAGCTCTTTTACTTTTTGTAAAATAAGTGCTTCTTCATTAGTAATTTGAGGAGCAAAGAGTATGCTTTCAGCATTTTTAACAGCACTTACCGCTTTTTCAAATGCTTTTGCATCTTTGCTTACATTTTTATTTGCATAGTCAAACCCATAACGTCCCGCTCCACAAAGTGATGTAAACTCGAAGTTATTTGTCATACGATAAATCGTATCATTTTTCACTTCATAGGTCATTTGACAGCCACCACCACAGTGAGGACAGGCAGATGGTATTTTTTCAAGTTCCCATGCATTGGTTGAGTACTTAAAGTTTGTATCTACCAAGGCACCTACAGGACATACCGCTGCAGCTTCACCCAAAGAGGCGTAGTTCTTCTCAATTTTAGTGTTGACAATCGTTGAAGAGTAGCCACCAAAATGGAGTTTTAGTGCTTCATCCCCTGTGATTTCAGTAGAAACACGTACACATTTTTCACACATAATACAAAGTGCTGGATCATAAGATACATGTCCCCAATTCTCTACAGGTCTATGTTGATCACGTGTTGTAAAAGGCTGCTCTTCAAGACCAAACTCCATGGTTTTATTTTGAAGGTCACATTCACCAGACTTATCACATACACCACACTCTAAAGGATGGTTTACATTATAAAGTTTCATGATATTTTGACGTTCTGTATAAAGCTCCTTGTTATCTGTAGTAATAACAGCTCCGTCTGTGGCTTTTTCTTGACAAGAGAGTATTGCACCCTCTACACCTTCAACATTGACCACACACATACGACAAGCACCGATAGGTTTTACTTTAGTCAGGTAACACATTGTTGGTATATAAATATCATTTTCACGTGCCACATCTATAATCGTTTTACCAAAAGTACTCTTACATTCTTTACCATCAATAGTCAGTGTAATTTCTTTTCCAAAATTTAATGAATTATGTATAGCCATCTTACACCGCCACCATTGATATATAGTAACAACGCATACAACGTTCAGCTTCAGAGATAGCCTCTTCACCTGTGAAACCTAAGTTTACTTCTTTATTGTTCGTTTTACGCTCTTCAGTTTCGAGTTTTTGACTCACTGCTCTAGGTATACCTGGCATCCAACCTGTTACTTTTTCTTTCTTATCATAGACTTTTAGTCTCGATAAATGGTCTTCCATAATTTCATCATCAAGGAGTGTACATTTACCATCATAGATGTAACGACTTATCACAGAGGCTGCACGTCTTGCTTGACCTACAGCATTTACAATAGTCATCGGACCATACTCACAGTCACCTGCAGCAAAAAGTCCATCTACGGATGTCATATAGTCTTTACCATTGGTTAAAATAGAGTTCCATGATGTCATCTCTATATTCCAATCTTCTGGCAATATTTGTGTATCAAGTGCTTGAGAAACTGCTGGGATTAAGTAGTCAATATCTACTTCAAAATCACCATCTTCTATCTTAACCAGTTGTGCTCTACCACCGTCTGGATCAGGAACTAATTCAAACTTATTGACTTTTAATTTTGTTAGTTTTTCACCATCATCGTAAATTTCTTCAATAGCAGAGTGGAAGATAAACTCAACACCCTCTTCAACTGCTTCATGATACTCTTCATACGTTGTGTTACGAATAATCGTTTTTTCATCACGACGGTAAAGCATAATGACTTTCTTTGCACCCTCGCGAATAGAACATCTTACCACGTCCATAGAGGTAAATCCACCACCAACACATACAACGACTTTATCTTTAAGGTCTTCTTCTGCTGATGAACCTATGCCATATTTATGCCACAAGTTTACCTTATCTAGCATGTTTATAGCACCCCAGTAACCATGCATATTTGGGTTTTCATTTTCTGCACGTACTTTTTTAGAAAGTCTCGCACCAAAACCTAACATCGTTGCATCATACTCTGCATGTATCTCTTTAAGACGTGCAGCATCAACTCTATGGTTATTTGTAATGCTTACTGTTGGCATTTCTAGAACAAAGTCAATATCTTTATTGTACTTATCTATAGGCATTCTATACTCTGGTACACCTACAGCTACTTCACCACCATTGACTGGAAGTTCTTCAAAGATATCTACTTGTATACCCTCTAGTGCCAAGTAGTAAGCTGCAGTAAGTCCTGCAGGTCCTGCACCGATAATGGCTACTTTTTTACCATCATTTCTTGGCTCTTTTGGCTCTACTGGATGTAACCAAGGTACTTCATGGTCTGTTTCATAGTCAGCACCTATACGCTTAAGCTCCATAATAGAGATAGGCTCATCAAGGTTTGCACGACGACAAGCATCTTCACATGGGTGAGGACAGACACGTCCACAGGTATGTGCAAGAGGCATCGTTTGTCTTGTAGCTGCAAGAGATTCGGTAAATACCATATCTCTTACACCCTCGATGTACGCAGGGATATCAACATGTGCTGGACACATATCTGTACAAGGTGCTGTCACTTTCGCGATGTACGAGGTGTCACCATTATAATGTTTAGAAGGAATTTGTGCATCTATACAAGTATCAAACTGATCTTTATAGTACTCCATCAAATCTAAAATAGGTTTAGGAACGGTTTTACCAATCTCACACTTAGAAGTCGTCATCATGGTTTGACTAATCTCTTTTAAGTGTATGATGTCATCATGACTTCCTTCACCACGCGCTATTTTATCGAGTAGGTCATAGAGGATTCTACCACCCCATCTACCTGGTGTACAACGTCCACATGCTTCAGAATACTCTTGGTATTGTGCTGCATATTTGTTGGCAAGTTCAACCGCATCTATATCTTCATCGAAAATTGCTACACCATCCCAACCTATAAATGCTTTTGAATTTTTATCACCATGGTAAGTTTCGGGTAATTTGAACCCTGTTTCAACCCACTCGTCAAATGGTTTATCACGGTTGTCAATAAACTCATCTCTCCAAGTGGAAAATACAACGCCTGACACTACTCGGCCTTTCCATCTTCGCTTGCAGACTCAGCAGCTTTTGCTGCTTCTTTCTCTGCAAGTTTTTTTGCTTTTTCTGCCTCTTTTTCAGTAGCAATTTTTGCATCTTCTACAGCTTTTTCTTCTGCTGCTTTTTTAGCTATTGCCAGTGCTTCTGCACGTTTTTGACGTGTCTCTTCACTGACTTTTTTAACCACAAGTGTCCAGTCAACTTCATTGAATTTGAGTGAATTCATAAGGTCATGTCCTAATTCTCTTACAAAATCAGCTGATTTTTGAATATGTGAAAAATCACCTACTTCAAAAAGAAAAATACCTACTTCATCTACTTTGATACCTTGGTCGATAAGCTCTGCCATTCTGTCATAAAAATCATCTTTTAAATGTCTTAGGTCGTAACGTTTCATTAATAGGTTCCTTTCTGAGCAAAGCCCATAAACGACTCTTCAGCAGAGAACTCTCGTGACTTGTCACTCTTCAATAATGTATATATATTTTTCATTATCTATCCACCTCTCCAAATACGATGTTGGTTGTACCTATGATAGTAACAACATCTGCAATGTATGTTCCTACAAGTAGTTCTTGTAGCAATCCTGTATGGAAGAAACTTGGTGCTCTACATTTAAGTCTGTAAGCATAAGGCTCACCTTCTGACTTAATATAAAAACCTAGTTCACCTTTTGGTGATTCTGTTGGTACATAGACTTCACCTTTTGGTGGTCTCA
>CAZXGY010000128.1:0-4426 GCA_964640455.1 uncultured Sulfurovum sp. | reverse complement strand
CCACTCTACTACGTCTTGCATCGTTACATCCCTCTATAAATAATTGAAAATATTATAGCTATAAAGTAATTTACATTAGATGATTATGTTATTATATTAATATACGAATCAAAATAAATAAAAAGGGCTTATAAAGGTTTATAGTTAGATGGCAAAGATATTAAAGATAACACTTTTTTCACTACTTTTTATCTTTCTTCTACTCTACTATAGTATCTATACCCAATCTGGTAAAAAACTCTCTTACAACATACTCAGTTTTGTTGCTTCTCAAAAAGTAAAATTACCCACAAAAATCATCCTTATTGACTTGCATAGCTATCCTTATATGAAAGTAAAACTGCTTATTGATAAAAAGTATAATCTTGATATAGATGGTTATTATGAAAATAAAAAATTTAATCTACGCTATACCCTTACCTCAACTTGTATAGAGAGTGAGGTCTGTAAAGTTAAAGGTGAGGTTGACATTAAGGGTTACATAAAAGGACCTCGGAAAAATTTAAAAATAACAGGTCAAGGAACAGCCTTAGATGGAAACATCACGTATGTGGGTATCAAACATAGACATTCATTTTCTGATGTACATGTCGATATACATGATATAAATGCATCAAAACTCTTTAAACTCTTTGGAGAAAAAGCCATCTTTGAAGGTGCTGCTAATGCTACTTTAGATTTCGATATTATTTCTCATGAGAAAAGGAAAGGTACCCTACTCTATAGCGTTAAAGACAGAGACTACCATGGTCTAGAAGTTGACTTTAATGCCAAGGTTGATGTCAAAGACGAGATACATACCTTCGATATGAAAGCAAAAACAAAAACTGCTACACTACACCTACTTCAAGGTGAGTATGATAAAAATGCTAAAAAAGCATTTGCTAACTACAAACTAGACATACAAAATGTGACCGATCTTAAAAATATTTTGAAAATAAAGTATGATGCTCCTTTTTATGCCGTAGGTAAACTCCAATATGACAATAAAAAAATAAGTATGCAAGGTCTTTCTAAAAGCCTAGGAGGTATGTTAGACCTTTTTGTTGAAGATAAAAAGCTTCATTTTTACCTTACAGGCACGCCGCTTTCACCTCTTATGAAAAAACTAAATGTCACCCCACTGTTTGATACAAACCTTACAGGTACTGGTCTCTACGACATAGACAAGAAAACTGTTGTCTTTGATGGCAATCTTACAAACATTACATTCAAACAAAGTAAACTGACAAAGTCTCTCTTTAAAAGTTCGGAGATTGACCTGTCTAAAGAACTGTTCGATAATAACCATTTACATTTACAAACTATGGAGGGAGAGACAAATACAACACTTAGTCTCAAAAACAAAACAAATCACCTCATATTTAAAGATACACAAGTCAATTCTGACAACCATTCAGTACAGAGTATGGTTGACTTGAAGATGTATCAGTACTACCTTAAAGGTGATCTTTTTGTTAAAGTTGATAAATATACTTCATCCAATGATACCTATGTCAACTTTGATGGGTTAGTACAAAAGTATTACGCAGTAACACTAAATGGTCTAGTCAATCAAAAAAGAACCAGTATGGACTATAGCATCACTTCAAAAAGGTTTCCTAGTCACATTTGTACTATAGAAGATGATGTCAATCTCACAGGGCATATCAGTGGTGCTTTTAAACGTTTATATATAGAAGGAAATGGTACAGCACTTGATGGTACTGTCTCTTACAATGGTGTACAAATTAGTGAAAAATTTGAAGATGTAAACATACAGATGCAAAAGGTACATGCACTGAAGCTTTCAACACTCTTGGGGCATCCTGAGTTACCCTTTGGTAAAGTAGACTTAGATGCAAACTTTGATGTACTCTCTAAAAAGAGACAAAAAGGAAAGTTACACTACACCCTTGAAAAATCTACACTCTTTGACCTCCCTTTTACACTCGATACCAATGTAGAGGTTGATAATGAAAAACAAAAATTCACAGCAGACATCACTTTAGCTGGTGCTAAAATAAATCTTAAAAAAGGTTTTCATCATTTAGATAAAAAACTATCAGAAGCATTTTACACTCTTGATATAAAAGACTTAACCACGATGAAAAAACTTATAGGTTACAAATATAAAGGCCCTTTCTATGCTATGGGTACAGTAAAGTATAACGGTACATACAACATACACGGCTTGTCAAAAACGTTTAATGGTATTACTGAATTTGACTATGATGAAAAGTATCTCAATATAGACCTCAAGAAAGTATCTTTTAAATATATCATGAATCTTTTTCCTTATCCTGCTATTTTAGATGCACAGACCACAGGTAAAATACAATATGACTTTACAAAAGAAGATTTAAAAATCAAAGCAAAGTTACACAATGCAAAGTTTTCATACGCTGAAGTCATGGATACCATTTACCATAAATCTGGGGTCAATATGTTACAAGAGACATTTACCAACGCTACTTTAGATGTAACCTATCACAATAAAACTATATTGGGTAATCTCATCATGAATAATAAAGAGAGTCACCTCTCACTTATTGATACACAGATAGATACAAAACGCAATACTATCAATGCCTATTTTGATATAAAAATGCAACAAAAAGAGTTCTCAGGTAAAGTCTACGGTTCATTAGATCATCCAGAGGTTAACCTAAATATGCAAAAACTCATACGTCATGAGATGGATAAACAATTAGACTCAATCATGGGAGAAGGCAACAGAAAGATGATGGAAAATATGCCCATGGGTGATGTAGCAAAAGATGTCGCATCTGGTATGGGCGGAGCATTTATGGGGATGTTCTTCTAATTTGGATTTTGTTATAGTATGGTATGATACTCTCAAATTAGAGAGGTGATGTAAGTGCTAACATTTTTTAAGTATTTTATCACCTTTTTTACTGCAGTTATATTACTTATTTATTATTTCTTCTTTACTTCGATGGGAGAAAAAAGTCTCTGTCACTTTGCTACTACAACATTGAGTAAAAAATCCAATTTGAAACTTGATGTAACATCTATTGATATCAGTCATTATCCACAAGTGAATATGGTAATACTTGTGGAGAAAAAAGCAAAACTCACCTTATCTGGCTCTATTGACACCAATGAACTTGATATGGACTATACACTCACAAGTAACTGTATAGCTACAGAGCTATGTACTATAGATGACCTTATTGATATTAAAGGTCATATAAAAGGTCTTTTTACAAAACTACATATAGACGGTAAAGGTACAGCCTTAGAGGGAAAAGTAAACTATACTGCTATCAAATACTCAGATAAAGTTGAGAACCTTCATATAGATATGGAAGATATAAATTCATCAAAACTCTTTAAACTGATGGGAGAGACAGCCTACATTACAGGTAAAGCAAATGCCCAAGCACACTTTTATTTTATGAATGAAAAACATAAAAATGGTTATTTTATTTATAACGTTAAGGACAAAAACTTTAAAGGTATACCCTTAACACTCTCTAGTAAAATAAACATCCATGATGACAAACATACTTTTGTTATAGATATTAGTTCGGACATGATGACCCTTGAGCTTTCAAAAGGTCAATATAACCAGATAGACAAAGTCGCCGATGCATCTTATGTGTTAGATATTAAAAATTTCAATGCCTTAGAGAACATCTTAGGGTACAAACCTCAAGGTTCATTTTACGCTAGAGGTAAGATACATTATGATCAGACACTGAACATAACAGGTCTCTCTAAAAGCTTTGAGGGATTAACAAATTTTACTTTTAAACACAATGAACTAAGCATAAAACTTGACAATGTTTTAATAGAGAAGATTACACAACTCTTTCCTTTTACCCAAATACTTACAGCCAATACCACAGGTAATATTATCTATAACACACTCAAAGATACACTACATGTTAAAACAAAACTAAAAAATGCCAAATTTACCCACACTAAACTCGTAGATGTTATACGTAAAAAATCAGGTGCTAAAATGCTAAAAGAAACATTTGACAATGCCTCACTTAATTTCACCTATGAAGACAACACTATATTGGGTGATCTTAAACTGGCAAACCCCCATAGTCATATTTACTTAACCAATACTACTATAGATACTAAGCTAAATACTATTAATGCCTATTTTGATTTTAATATGCAAAAAAAGGTATTTTCAGGCAAAGTCTATGGAAGATTAGATGATCCAAAAGTCAATCTAAATATGCAAAAACTCATACGTTACCAAATGGATAAACAAGTAGATAAAATGATAGGAAAAGATGGTCGGGAAATAATGGAAAAAATGCCTATGGGAGATGTAGCCAAAGATATGGCTACAGATATGGGTGCTTCATTTATGAAGGTGTTTTTTTAAATAAAGTGATTCTTAAAGTCGCTCTGGCATCTCATCTTTAAAAGCAATAGACTCAGCTTTAGCCAAGATATCTAT
>CAZXGY010000127.1:0-4455 GCA_964640455.1 uncultured Sulfurovum sp. | reverse complement strand
GGTTACTACGAGAGTCGTAACCGTGCGAATGATGCGATAAAGGCTGGCTTGGTGCTATTAGATGGTAAGAAGCCTAAAGCTTCTGCTAAAGTAGATGAAAACACAGTGGTTGAGGTACAAGACTCTAAGTTTTATGTCTCTCGTGCTGGACGTAAGTTAGAGAATTTTTTAGCTGAACACTCTGTAGATATGAAAGATAAACGTGCTTTAGACATAGGCTCTAGTACGGGTGGCTTTGCTCAGATAGTACTAGAAAATGGTGTAGCTTCAGTAGACTGTGTAGATGTGGGTACGGATCAGTTACACATCTCTTTGAGAGACAATGATAAGTTGTCACTCCATGAAGAGACAGATATACGTGAGTATCAAAACGATGTTGCTTTTGAAGTTATTACATGTGATGTATCGTTCATCTCTATTTTACAGATAACAGATGATATAGACAGACTAGCAGGTAAGGGTACAGACATCGTCATACTTTACAAGCCACAGTTTGAAGTGGGTAAAGATGTGAAGCGTGACTCTAAGGGTGTGGTACAAGATGTAGATGCCATCGCCAGACGTAAAGAGGCTTTTGAGGCTGAGGCTAAGAAGCTTGGTTGGAAAGAAGAGTACCAAGCCCAGTCAAAAGTGACAGGTAAAGAGGGTAACCAAGAGTATCTTTATCATTTTGTAAAAATGTAGGGTGCTGTTTGCAATATAATAACCACATAAAGTCCATAGCCATAGGTTCCTTCGATGGCATACACATTGCCCATAAGACCCTCATAGATCAAGCAGATGCTTTGGTAATAATAGAGCGTAATGGTGGGTATTTGACTCCTGGACATAAGCGAGCATCGTTTACCTCTAAAGTTTGTTGCTTTTACCACTTTGATGTCATAAAAGGTTTGACGCCAGAGCAGTTTGTTTCCAAACTCAAGGAAGACTTTCCTCTCTTGGAGAAAATAGTGGTAGGGTATGACTTCGCTTTTGGCAAAAACAAAGCAGGAAATGCAGAGGCATTACAAGCGTTATTTGATGGTAAGGTAGAGATAGTCTCGGAAGTAAGTGTAGAGGGTGTCTCTGTACACTCTCGTACTATTAAACAGTACTTGACTGAGGGTAATATAGTCATGGTAAACAAACTTTTAGGACGTCCCTATAGTGTAGAAGGTATGGTTATTGCTGGGCAAGGGTTAGGTAAGAAAGCGTTGGTTCCGACACTTAACCTCAAAGTAGAAGCCTACCAACTTCCACTAGAGGGAGTTTATGCTACACGTACATTAATAAAGGATGAGTGGCTACCTTCTGTGAGTTTCTTGGGGCATAGGGTGACTACAGATGGTAGCTATGCTGTTGAGAGTTATGTGTTAGATAGAGAGTTGGGTGAAGTGTTGGGGAGTGTGGCGTTAGAGTTTATAGCATTTGTAAGAGAAAATCAAAAATTTGATAGCCTTGATGACTTAAAAGCACAAATCTTTAACGATATAGAAAAAGCCAGAGAGATAGTATGCTAAAACGTCTTCTAAAAGTTGCTATAACTACCTTACTTGTCGGGTATGTAGGCATAGGAGCATTTCTTTACAGCTATCAAGAAAAAATTCTTTACCATCCTACCCCGAATGTAAAAATAGATTATCCTCAGATTGTATTATCTAGTAAGGATGTAAAAGTGGTAGTTCATGTGCTTAATGAAGGACATAAAAATGCCATACTTTACTTTGGTGGGAATGCTGAGTCTATGGCTCAGAGTGCAGACTATATTGCACAGCAGTTTCCTAAATTTACCTGCTACTTGATGGACTATAGAGGTTTTGGTTCTAGTACAGGTGAGCCTAGTGAAAAAGCACTCTATGAAGATGCTTTGGCTTTGTATGATGAAGTGGCTAAAAAGCATGAGCGTATTAGTATAGGTGGACGTTCTTTAGGCTCAGGTATAGCAACGTATGTGGCAGCCCATAGGGAAGTCAGTAAACTGGCACTCATCACACCTTATGACAGCATAGTCTCAGTGGCACAAGGGCGTTACCCACTCTACCCAGCCTCTTTATTGCTTAAAGATAAGTATGATTCATTGAGCCGAGCTAAAAAGATAAAGTCTGAAACTTTTATCGTGATAGCCCAAAATGACAAGGTGATACCTAGAGTGCATGTACAAAGGCTTATAGATGCCTTTCAGAAAGAACAGCTCAAAGTAACGATTATTAAAAACAGAGGTCATATGGATATTTCAGATGATGCAAGGTATTATAAAATTATGCAAGACTTTATAGGTGAAGGATAACATATGCAAAAAGACAAAGTATTCACAGAAAAGATAAGTAAGAAATTTGAGTTTGATGAAGCCGTAGCTTCTGTATTTGATGATATGTTAAGCCGTTCTGTACCTTTTTATGATGAGGTAAGAAAATTAATTATTTCTCTTATTCTTGCAGAACAAAAAGAGGGTATGAAAGTCCTTGATTTAGGTTCATCTACGGCAAAGTTTTTACTTGATTTACATAGTAAGATGGATGTGAAGATGCAACTCAAAGGGTTGGATAACTCTCAGGCTATGTTGGACAGAGCAGAGCAAAAATGTCAAGCATTTGGAGCAGACATCGAGTTAGCACTTGCAGATATGTTAGCGTATGACTATACCAATGAAGACGTTATCGTAGCAAACTATACACTACAGTTTATACGCCCCATGCAGCGTTTGGAGCTAATGAAGAAGATTTATGATGGCTTAAACGATGAGGGTATGTTTATTTTTTCTGAAAAAGTAGTTTTTGAAAATAAGGTGTTAGATAAGCAAATGATAGATATCTATTATGAGTATAAAAAAGAGCAGGGTTACAGTGAATACGAAATAGCACAAAAACGTGAAGCCCTAGAAAATGTGCTTATACCTTTTACGATAAAAGAAAATAGTCAAATGTGTAAAGATGCAGGCTTTACAAAAATAGAAACGGTTTTTCAATGGGCTAATTTCGTCACTTTTGTAGTTAAAAAATAGGAGTGAATAACTCTTTATTTTTTCACACCCCTAAAACACGGGTTGCATTAATTAATATGAGTTATTCACACGTTATTCACCATGTGAATAGGCATATCTTTTCTTAAATATAACCCAAAAGTTACCAAATATATTTAAATTTTTTTACACTGACAGCTATAGCTTGCTTTTCATACATTTTAAGCTATAATCATTGCATTAAATTTTTGGGTTGAAGTAAAACTCAATATAAATAGAAGGACAAAATATGAGTTGGACACCAAGTAGCTGGAGAAAGTTTCCTATAAAGCAACAACCAACATACCAAGATCAAGCACTTTTAGAAAAAGTAGAAGGTGAACTAAGTTCATACCCTCCACTTATTTTTGCAGGTGAAGCTAGAAAACTAAAAGAGAAACTTGCAAGTGCAGGACGAGCAGAAGCTTTTTTACTTCAAGGTGGCGACTGTGCAGAAAGTTTTTCTGACTTCAATGCTAAAAATATAAAAAATCTTTTCAAACTTATGTTACAGATGAATATGGTATTGATGTACAGTACAGGTAAACCTGTAGTAAAAGTAGGGCGTATTGCAGGACAATTTGCAAAACCAAGATCTTCAGATTTTGAAGAGATAGATGGTGTTAAACTGCCTTCATACCGTGGTGATATTATTAATGGTATGGAGTTTACGGAAGAAGCACGTATCCCCAACCCTAAAAATATGCTCAAAGCCTATAACCAAGCAGCTGCAACACTTAATCTTTTACGTGCATTTTCACGTGGTGGTTTAGCCGACTTGAACAAGGTGCACCAGTGGAACTTAGACTTTATTAAAGATAATCCACTTGGCAAGCGTTACGATGAGTTAAGTACAAAAATTGACCACTCTATGAAGTTTATGGCTGCGTGTGGACTAAACTCCGATACGATGCCACAGCTTCATCAGACAACACTTTATACTTCACATGAAGCACTACTTCTAAACTATGAAGAAGCATTGACAAGACAAGATTCTGAAACAGGTGAGTGGTATGACTGTTCTGCACACATGCTTTGGATAGGTGATAGAACACGTGACCTTACAGAAGCACACATTGAGTACTTCAGAGGTATTCAAAACCCTATAGGATGTAAAGTAGGACCAAGCATGGGTGAAGATGAGCTTATTGAGCTTATTGAGGCACTTAACCCTAATAACGAAGAGGGTAGACTTAACCTCATTGTACGTATGGGTGCGAGTAAAATAGCAGAGGCTTATCCAGCACTTCTTAAAAAAGTAAGAGATGCAGGGAAGAATGTTGTTTGGACGATAGACCCTATGCATGGTAATGTAGAGAAGTCATCAACTGGCTTTAAAACAAGAAACTTCGATAATATTTTAAGTGAAGTAGAGCAGTTCTTTGCTATACATAAAGAGATGGGAACAGTAGCTGCTGGTATTCACTTAGAGATGACAGGAAATAATGTCACAGAGTGTACAGGAAGTACCTCTTGTG
>CAZXGY010000126.1:0-4473 GCA_964640455.1 uncultured Sulfurovum sp. | reverse complement strand
TGGTAATAAGAACAGAGGAAGACGTAAAAATATCACCACCGTCAATGACACCATGCGTGCTTCTATTGAGATAAATGCTCAAGTAAAAGACGCTACAATGAACCCATGGAAGAAGATAGATATGACTTCTAAGGGTAAAGTACGCTTCACTCCACTAGGTGGACTCGGTGAAATCGGTGGGAACATGGCTGTACTGGAGACAGAAACTACGGCAATCATCATCGATGTGGGTATGTCATTCCCTGATGAGACTATGCACGGTGTAGATATCTTAGTACCTGATTTCTCATACTTGCATGCACTTAAAGAGAGTGGTAAAAAAATATCTGTCATCATTACACATGGTCACGAAGACCACATTGGTGCAATGCCTTACCTTTTCAAAGAACTACAGTTCCCTATCTACGCAACACCACTTGCACTTGCAATGATAGAAAACAAGTTTAACGAACATGGACTTAGTCAATATACTAAGAACTTTAACTTTGTAACACTCAGAGAACAGTACCAAATTGGTGACCTTAAAGTCGAATGGCTACACAATACACACTCTATTATTGATGCATGTTCATTGGCTATTGAAACACCTGCTGGTATCATCATGCATACAGCTGACTTCAAAATAGACCATACGCCTGTAGATAACTACACTATGGACTTACGTCGTTATGCTTACTATGGAGAAAAAGGTGTACTTTGTCTCTTCTCTGACTCAACAAACTCACATAACCCTGGATTTACTAAATCTGAAAAAGTGGTAGGTAGAACCTTTGACACACTCTTTGACCTTGCAAAAGGAAGAGTAATTATGTCTACCTTCTCATCTAACGTTCACCGTATTGTCCAAGCAATGGAAAGAGGTGTTAACCATGGAAGAAAAGTATGTGTTATCGGACGTTCTATGGAACGTAACATTGAGACAAACCGTGCTTTAGGTTTTGTTGACATTGCCGATAAACATTTTATAGAAGTACATGAAGTACCTAAATATGCTGACCATGAAATACTTATCGTTACGACTGGTTCACAAGGTGAAACAATGGCTGCACTTAACCGTATGGCAACAGATGAGCATAGACATATCAAACTTAAGCCAAGTGACACAGTGATTATCTCTGCATCCGCTATCCCTGGTAATGAAGCATCTGTTTCTGGACTTATGAATAAACTCATTAAAGCAGGATGTACAGTACGTTATAAAGAGTTTGCAGATATTCACGTTTCAGGTCACGCAGGACAAGAAGAGCAAAAACTCATCTTAAGACTTGTTCAACCTAAATTCTTCTTACCCGTTCATGGGGAGTATAACCATATTGCAAAACATGCTAAAACAGCGGTAGAGTGTGGTGTAGAAGAAAGAAATATCTTACTTATGTCGGATGGTGATCAAATTGAGCTTACAACAAAGTACCTCAAAAAAGTAAAAACAGTGAAATCTGGTAAAACATATATCGATAACCAAAACAATATGACTATTGAAAATGATGTAGTACTTGATAGACAGAAGCTTGCTGAAGATGGTATCATCAATGTGGTAGCTCAAATCTCACAAAGTAACCAAAAAGTAGTGGGGAAACCTGTTATCACGACACATGGTCTAGTCCCAGATAAAGAAGATAAGAAGTTCCAAAAAGAGATAGAAGTACTTTTAGAGACTATGTTACTTAACATGAAACCTGAAGCACTTAAAAACCATAAAGATATTGAAAATGATATACGTGCAGTAGTAAGAAAGCATATTGTTCGTACAAAAAAGAGATATCCACTTATTATTCCTACGATTTTTATCGTATAGTTTTTACAAACCTTTTCCTTATATACTTAGGTAATATTATGCCTAAGTATAATTATGTATAATATAAGTCAAGAAGTAACTCTATACTTTTTAATTTATCTAGGGAAAGGGATACAATGAAAAAAATTTGGCCTTGGCTACTTTTATTGTTACTACTGATTATATTTTGTATATGGTCAAAAAAAGATACCATGCATATCACCAAAGCAAATGTGCAAACAGCTATCGCTCCAGTGATACAAGAAACCCATTATATTGAATACAGTATTACACAAAATAAAGATAGTTATACACTCAATGGTAACTTTAAAAATATTGCCCAACAAGAACTGCTTGCAGACACCGTACATCGTGCACAAAAGATATTTGAGCTGCAAAACACATCTACGAATGAAACACTCCATGGAGAACCTGCATTAACACTTACCAATAAGATTCTTCCGCATTTCATAAAGACTTATACCAAGGGTAAGATACAGTACAGTAATCAAAAAATAAAAATAAGTGGTACCGTAGAAAGTTATGAAGCGCAATATGAAATGCAGAGATTACTTAATACCTCTACTTTAGCCTCTCAAGACAACTCCACTGTAGCCATAGCAACTAAACCTATTTCTTATACGATTAGTAAATTAGGAGAGAGTATAAAGGCTCAAGGTACATTTGATACACATGAGCAAGCCAACATCATAAAAGCAAAATTACCTGCTAGTGCCCATACGAACTTTAAACTTAGTTCACATCATGTAGATAAAGGTTCTTTACCCGTGATTGAAAAGTTTCTTCCCGTATTTATGACAAAATATACCCAAGGTAATATTAGCTATAAAGATGAAGTCTTAACCATTACAGGAACCGTAGAATCAGATGATGATTTAGCCATGGTAAATCAACTTCTTGCACAAAGTAATGTTAGTATCGTAAATAAAACTATTGTAGACCATACAAAAGCTTTAGAAGCTGCTCGTAAAGCGAAAGAGCTAGCTAGACTTGCGATACTTCAAGCACAAAAAGAGACTGAAGAGAACGCAAAAAAAGCTGCACTTGAAGCCAAAGAAAAGGCTAGGCTTGCACTACTTCAATCTGACAAGGAAGCTAAAGAAGAAGCTAGACGTTTAGCACTGCAAGCAGAGAAAGATGCTGAAGCTGAAGCAAAAAGAGCTGCACTTAAAGCCAAAGAAGAAGCCAGACTTGCAGCACTTCAAGTAAAAAAAGACGCTGAAGTAAAGAAAGCTGAAATGAAAACTAAAATTACTAACTTGCTGAAAGTTGAAAATATAGAGTTTACCGTGAATAAAAGTACACTCACCACAAAAGGACAGGCAACAGTAGATAAATTGGCGATTATCCTTAAAGAGTATACTTCTGTAAATCTTGAAATTGCAGGGCATACGGATTCAGATGGAAGTGCAGAGTACAATCAGAAGCTCTCTCAGTCAAGGGTAGACATGGTAAAAAGCAAACTCATCGAAAATACAATCACTGCCTCCCGTTTAACCGCAAAAGGCTATGGGGAAACACAACCACTTGTACCAAATACAAACAAAGCAAACAAACAACGAAACCGTCGCGTTGAAATCAATATTTTAGGAGAATAATTATGTTAGAAATTGCATCACAAATGATATTATGTTTACTATTGGCTGCCCTGTTAGGGTTTATTATCGGATACCTATTTGGAAAAGGTACCTGTGCAAGTGATGATTGTGGTCATACAGCAGAAGTAGCACATGATACACATGCGGTAGCAACGGCTGTCACAACAGAGAGTAGTTCTACAAATGACAAACCTGAACTGTTAACTGCTCCACGTAATGGAGAAAAAGACAACCTTACACGTATTAAAGGTGTAGGTATCAAGATTGAAGAGACACTCAATGAGATAGGTATTTACCATTTTGATCAAATTGCTACATGGGATACTGAAAATATCGCTTGGGCAGATAGTACTTTAGGTTTTCCAGGACGTGCAGAACGAGAGAACTGGGTAGAACAGGCTCAAGCACTTGATGCAGGTGAAGAGACAGAATTCTCTAAAAGAGTGGATGCGGGTGAAGTCTCTTCAAGTAAAAAAGAGTCATAACACGTTTAAGCCAAAGGAGTAGTGCTTACTACTCCTCTTACAACTTCAAAAAATATCAACTATGCTATAATCTTTTTATCAAAACATAAAGCATATAAACAATGAATCTAATTAAAATTGCACAAGAAACTTTTCATATTGAAGCAGATGCACTTAACAAAGCTGCTGCACACTTAGATAAAAACTTCTTAAATGCTATAGATATCATACTGTCAACCAAAGGTAAACTTATCATAACGGGTGTAGGTAAGTCTGGGTTAGTAGGTGCAAAGATGGCTGCTACTTTTGCCAGTACTGGCACATCAAGTTTTTTTCTACACCCTACTGAAGCACTCCATGGTGATTTGGGGATGATAGGCAAAGAAGATACTTTATTGGCTATTAGTTCAAGTGGAGAGAGTGAAGAGCTAACCAAAATTCTTCCACATATCAAGCGTTTTGATATTCCTCTTATAGGTTTGACCAGTGATAAAGACTCATCCTTGGGTAGATATGCTGATGTTGTCCTTGATATCTCTGTAGAAAAAGAGGCTTGTCCTCTTGGTATTGCACCTACCACATCGACTACACTTACTATGGCATTGGGTGATGCCTT
>CAZXGY010000125.1:0-4512 GCA_964640455.1 uncultured Sulfurovum sp. | reverse complement strand
GCAACAATCGTAGATGCTACTTGATCATTTACCTCACCACTTAACATAATAATACGGTCTTTAAGAAGACGTGAATAGATATCGTAAGATCTTTCACCTCTACCTGTTTGCTCTACAACATATGGAATATAACTCATTTAAAACCTTTGCAAATATATAGTTAAATAGATTATGTGACCAAAGGAAATACCTTTAGGTGCAATCAACTTAAATATACACTAGAATGGTTAACAAGTAGCCTCAGACTACTTGTTAAAAGAAAGATTAACCTTCTAAACCTAACATTTTACCAAAGAGTTTATCTTCAATCATTCCCATTTTTACAGCAGGAAGAAGGTTATTTTCTTGGTAGTATTTAATCACTTGTTGTGGATCTTGACCAGACATCATTGCTTCGTAGTAAATTGCTTGAGATACTTCTTGATCATCTACAGTAATTTCTTCTTTTTTAGCCAATGCATCTACAATGAAAGTAGCTTTAACTGAAGCTACTGCATCTTCTCTTACAGAATCACGAAGTTCATTAATTTTCTCTTCGTTATCTTTATATGTTGCAAGCTCTTTTTCATCCATCTCTTGTGCTTTTGCATTGATTTTTGCATCAATTTCTTGGTCAACGATGTTATTTGGAAGTGCAATATCAAATTTGTTTACAAGTGCTTCAACAATTTTTGGTTTTAAATCTTCGTTATATACTTTTGAAAGTGCAGCTGTTTCAATTTGTGTCGTTACTTTTTCTTTAAGTTCTGCAAGTGTTGCTTTTTCATCATTAAGAAGTTTTTGTGCTAACTCATCATTAATCTCAGCTTCTGCTTGCTCTTGAATTTCATGAAGTGTTACTTTAAATGTTGCTTCTTTACCTGCAAGATCTTTTGACTGATACTCTGCTGGGAAAGTCACTACAACATCTTTTTGCTCTTCATATTTCATACCAATGATTTGCTCTTCAAATCCTGGAATAAATGAACCAGAACCAATTTTAAGTTGGAACTTTTCAGCTTTACCACCATCAAATGCTACATCATCTACAAAACCTTCAAAGTCGATAAGTGTCATATCACCATCTTTTACCATACGTTTACGTTTGATTTTTGTATATGCTGCTTGCTCTTTAGCCATCTCTTCAAGTTTCGCATCCACTTCTTTTGCTTCTGCTTTTGGTTTATCAAAAGTAGGAACAACATCCATATAACCTTCAAGTTCAAACTCTGGTCTTGTAGAAACTTCTACTTCTACTTCAATACCAGCATCAGTTTTATCATATTTTTTAAATGACGGCTGACCCATCATATCAGCAGGATTTACTTTTGCTTCTGCAAGTCCTGCATCGATAAGCTCTCTAAGTGCTTCACCTTCAGCATCTTGTGCAAGTTTATCTCCATGCATTTGTTTGACAACGGCAACAGGTACTTTCCCTGCTCTAAAGCCATCTACTTTTACTTCTTTAGCTGCTTGTCTTGCTAGCTTTTCTACATTTGCATCAATTGCTGCTGCGTCAAGTGTTCCACTTACGATGATATTTGCATCATCTACTTTTTTTACTGTAACTTTC
Source organism: uncultured Sulfurovum sp. (assembly GCA_964640455.1). Classification (GTDB taxonomy): domain Bacteria; phylum Campylobacterota; class Campylobacteria; order Campylobacterales; family Sulfurovaceae; genus Sulfurovum. The sequence continues at coordinate 2,960 of CAZXGY010000125.1, read as the reverse complement.
ACTACAATCCTTTAATATATAATTCCGTGATTTTATCTAAATAATGTTGAAATACCCATAAGAGTAAAAATTGAGGGTGTTTAAAAGATCTTTCAAACTGTATAGAGGCAAGATAATATTGCCTCCAACAAGTGTAGTTTTTAGTCAGCTAAGTATTAAAGCGTCACAAATGGTGATGCTATTTTAGCAATGGTGACAAATAGTGAAGTGATATCATCTACTGCCACTTTAAACTCTTTCCATCCATTTGGTCTAACATAGACAATATCATTAGGGCGTAACATTAATGATGTATATTTCATCGTGTCAAAGTTTGTTAAATCTACTTTACGTAGTTGCATCCCCTTTACGTTACTGTTTGAAAGAATGATAATCTCATTTCTTTGTGCAGCGTCTGTTAAGTCTCCTGCATGTGCGATGGCTTCAAAAGTGTCATTTTATAAACATACTCATTTATTAGCTATCACTACCAAATATATCACGAGTATATACTTTATTTTTAACATCTTTTAAATTCTCAGAAAGTCTATTTGCGACTATCACATCTGCTACTTTTTTAAATTCACCTAGGTCCTTAATCACTTTAGAGTGAAAGAACTCATTATCTTCAAGTACTGGTTCATAAATCACTACTTCAATACCTTTTGCTTTTATACGCTTCATTATACCTTGTATTGCACTCGCTCTAAAATTATCTGAACCTGATTTCATAACAAGTCTATATATACCTACTACTTTTGGGTTCTTCGCCAAGATAGCATTTGATATAAAGTCTTTTCTTTTAGAGTTGGCATCCACAATAGCACTTATGAGACTATTAGGTACATCTTTATAGTTTGCTTTTAACTGTTTTGTATCTTTTGGTAAGCAATACCCACCATAACCAAACGAAGGGTTGTTATAATGTGTACCTATACGAGGATCCAAACCTACACCTTCTATAATTTGCCTAGAGTCCAAGCCATGAGATGCAGCATAAGAGTCAAGTTCATTAAAATAAGAAACCCTCATAGCTAAGTAGGTATTTGAAAAAAGTTTAACTGCTTCTGCTTCAGTAGCATCTGTGAGTAAAATATCTATGTTTTCTTTTATGGCACCCTCTGATAAAAGATTTGCAAATGCTTGTGCCCTAGCTGACTTCTCTCCAACTATAATACGTGAAGGATAAAGATTATCATAGAGTGCGGATCCCTCTCGTAAAAATTCAGGAGAAAAAATAATATTTTTTGTATTAAACTTTTTATTCACTGCTTTAGTATATCCAACAGGTACTGTAGATTTTATAACCATTGTTACATTTGGGTTAATCTCTAAAACATCTTTTATTATAAGCTCAACAAGTTTAGTATTAAAGTAATTTGTCTCAGTATCATAATCTGTTGGTGTAGCAATAATAACATACTCCGCATTTTCATAAGCCTCATACTTATCAAGTGTTGCTCTAAAATTGAGCTCTTTTTTTTGTAGGTATTCACTTATCTCTCTGTCTTCTATAGGTGAGACTTTATTATTGAGCATTTCAACTTTTTCAGGAATAATATCTAAAGCTACTACTTCATTATGCTGAGCAAGAAGTAAGCCATTTGATAAACCTACATAACCTATTCCCGCTATTGCTATTTTACTCATATATTTCCTCCATCGTATAGATAGTTATAAAGTCTATCCTTATATATACTTAAGATGCTTCGTACCCCATCGGGTTTTGCAACTGCCATCGCCAACTATCTTCACACATTTGTGCTAAGTTTTTCTCTGCTTTCCATCCTAATATCTCTTGAGCATACAGAGGATCTGCAAAACATGTTGCAATATCTCCAGCGCGTCTTGGTTCTATACTGTAAGGTACACTTTTCCCTGAAGCCTTTTCAAAAGCTTTGACCACATCAAGCACAGAGTATCCTTGTCCTGTTCCAAGGTTGATGGTCATGACCTCATCAAAGTCTTGCAGTTTTTCTATGGCATTCAGATGCCCTTTGGCTAAATCTACCACATGAATGTAGTCTCTTACCCCTGTTCCATCAGGGGTATCGTAGTCATCTCCGAAAACAGAAAGTTTTTCTCTTTTACCTACCGCTGTCTGTGCGATAAATGGCATAAGGTTATTGGGTATTCCTGAAGGATCTTCACCTATGGTACCAGAAGCATGTGCACCCACTGGATTGAAGTAACGTAAGAGTACTACTTTCCATTCGTTATCGGAGATATAAAGATCTCTAAGTATCTCTTCTATAAAAAGTTTAGATCTCCCATAAGGGTTTGTCGCAGAGAGAGGAAAATCTTCTTTTATCGGTGTAGTATGAGGATCACCATACACCGTAGCCGACGAAGAAAAGACAATCGACTTACACCCATACTTTCGCATGACTTCACAAAGGACTAGTGTACCATTGATGTTATTGTCGTAATATGCCAGAGGTTTTTCTACCGATTCACCTACAGCCTTAAACCCTGCAAAGTGGATTACTGCATCAATAGAATGAGCATCAAAGACTTTAGCCAAGTCTTCTTGGGAGCGGACATCTCCCTCTATATAAGGTATATTTTTCTGGACTATTTTTTCTACTCTATGAATACTCTCTTTAGAAGCATTTGAAAAATTATCAAATATTATGACCTCATGTCCTGCCTCTATAAGCAGCACACAAGTGTGAGAACCAATATACCCTGCACCACCCGTTACCAATATTTTCATCTCTATCCCTCTATCTATATTTGTCACATTGTAACGAACTCTTAATTGTATAGTGTTTACAGAGCTTTCTATAGTTCTTAAAGATTCTTATAATTAGATGGACGAAAAACAACCCTATTAGGCTATAATTTCTGCATGAAAAATATCCATAAAAATATCTTGCAGTGGTATAGAAATAGTGGCAGACTAGACCTTCCTTGGAGAACGACTACTGAACATTCCTCCTGTTTAACACCTTAAAAAACAAATTATTTTTCTCTTATCT
>CAZXGY010000124.1:0-4521 GCA_964640455.1 uncultured Sulfurovum sp. | reverse complement strand
ATAATAGGAGGAAGATTATGGGAAGATTGGTAAAAGGTTTAGCACTAAGTGCAATTGCATGTTCAGTAGTAATGGCAGGGGGATATAAAATCCCAGAGCAGTCACTTAACTCAATGGCATTAGGTGCAGCATATGTTGCACATACGTCAGGGGCTGATACAGCGTATTTTAACCCGGCAAACATGGCATTTATGGCAGATAAACAGTATGTTGAGGGAGCAATTACACTTGCTAACCTTCCAGAGAATTCATATACTTTAGGTGCCCCTGTATCTGGACACTCAGAAGAAGAAAATATTCTTATTCCCAATTTTCACTATGTTTCAAATGCAATAGGTGACTTTAGATGGGGTGTGAGTATGACAGCACCAGGTGGACTGACTAAACGTTGGGAAACACCATTCCAAAAAGCAAGTGCTGAAGAGTTTACGCTTAAAATTATTGAGCTTAATCCTTCTATGTCTTATAAAGTAGCAGAAAACTTTAGTATTGGTGCGGGACTTAGAGTTATATATAGTGAAGGTATCGTAAAAAGTAATTCAGCTGATGCTACTGCACTTAACCCACGTGTACCTAGTGCATCTAGAGATATGGATGGGGATACTGTAGAATTTGGTTATAACCTAGCTCTTGCCTATAAGCCAACATCAGATATCAATATGGCATTGACGTATCGTTCAAATGTTGATTTAAAAGAAGAGGGTTCTGCAACGATAGCAGCAGCACCATACGGAACACTTTATAAGGGTGATGCAAGTGTTGAAGTACCCTTACCTGCAGCACTTAACTTAGCTATCTCTAAAACATGGAATAATAAATTTACTTTAGAATTTAACTATGAAAGAACATTTTGGTCAGCATATGAAACATTAGATTTTGACTATACGGGTGCAGGAAGTGCATTTGTACCACCAGCATTTGATAATCCAATTGAAAGAAATTGGAAAGATACCAATACCTTTAGAATAGGTGCAACTGCAGTACTTGATAATAAGTTTACTGTTATGATGGGTTTTGCAATAGATGAAACACCTGTACCGGCACAAAATATTGGATTTGAATTACCAGATACAGATGCAAAAATTTTCTCAATGGGGTTCAGATATCAGCAATCTGAAAATCTCTCTTGGGGTGCAGCATTCTTATATGACAGTAAAGAGACGCTTAGTTTAACAAAAGGTGCACACAGTGACCCAAGATCAGTATTAAATAGTGGTGGTAGTTTTGGAGGAGGCGGTGCTTACTTAACAACTGTGGGCATGGCATACGAGTTCTAAGATGAAATATAAATTTAATAACTTTTATGAAGTTATAGAGTTTCAAGCGAAGAAGCGTAAAAAGAGGCCCGCGCTTCTTCTTAATGATGACAAAATTACGTATGGAGAGATACATAACGCTGCAGATAAACTTGCAGCATACTTGTCAGCACAAGGGGTAAAAAAAGGTGATAAAGTTGCTCTTTTTTTACGTAACTCTGCAGAGTTTATCTATACGATTTTTGCAGTCTCCAAGTTAGGTGCTATTCTTGTACCGATAAATACTTTTTTAAAATCTGAAGAATTGAGTTATATTTTAGAAGACAGTGGTAGTACTGTACTCATCGCTTCTGCTATCCATGATAAGGTTGTCAATAGTTCTCATGCGAGTGAACTCTGTAACTTTATACTTTGGGAAGGTGATGAAGATGTTATTGGAGAAAAACATTTACATTTTTCTGAAGCTTTAGCATCAGAAAAAACAGTTGATAACCGTGCAGGAACTTTAGAAGATACGGCAGTGATTGTTTACACATCAGGAACAACAGGTAAACCTAAAGGAGCAATGCTAAGTAATAAAAATATACTTTCAAATGCTGACTCAGGGAGAAGAACGATTAATGTAAAACCTAGAGATAGAGGGATTGTTTTTCTACCAATGTTTCACTCGTTTACTTTCTCTATAGGCGTTATGTTACCTTTATATGTGGGTGCGAGTATTGTGATTATTCAGTCAATTCAACCTTTCTCAAATATCTTTAAACAGACATTGACAAAACGTGTAACAGTTTTCTTTGGTATACCAGATGTTTATAATGCTTTGGCAAAAGCAAAACTCCCATGGTACTTTATGTGGTTCAATGGAATTCGTGCCTTTATTTCAGGTGCAGCAGCACTGCAACCAAAAACACTTGATGCTATGGCAAAGAAGTTTAAAGGGGCAACACTGCTTGAGGGATATGGCTTAAGTGAAGCGAGCCCTGCTGTATGTATGAATACTTTCAAAAAACAAAAAGCAGGTTCTGTTGGAACGGCACTCTATGGCTATGAGATGAAAATTGTTGATGATGAGATGAGTGAAGTCCACCGTGGGACTATTGGTGATATTATTGTCAAAGGTGACAATGTTATGCAGGGGTATTTAGATCGTCCAACCGCAACAGATGAGACGATTGTGAATGGTTGGTTACTCACTGGTGATATGGGATATATGGATGATGAAGGTTTTTTATTTATTGTCGATAGAAGAAAAGATTTGATTATTTCAAAAGGTATCAATATTTATCCAAGAGAGATAGAAGAGATAATAGATGCTTATGAGAGTGTAGGTGCTTCAGCAGTCATTGGAATTATAGATGAGAAGAGTGGTGAGATACCTATTGTATATATTGAACTCTCCGAAGGTGTTGAATCACTTGATGAACAAGGGCTAAAAAGCTATATGAAAGAGCACCTTGCAAATTACAAGCTACCAAAACAGATTCATCTGATTAAAGAGTTACCTAAAAATGCTACAGGAAAAGTACTTAAACGTGTACTGAAAGAAAACCTAAGAGAAGATGCTTAGCTCAACAGCACTTATCAATGCCAAGTTGATAGTATATGATACAATTATTGAAGATAAGATACTTCTTTTTGATAATAAAATTATAGATATTGTGGATGATGTTATACTCTCTGACAGTGATGATATACAAATTATTGATGCTAAAGGAGCTTATGTAAGTGCAGGATTTATAGACCTGCATATACATGGTTCTGGTGGTGCAGATGTAATGGATGCCACGCCTGAAGCGTTAAATACCCTTTCTACTATTTTACCTCAAACAGGTACAACTTCATTTTTAGCAACAACGATGACAATGTCAACACAAGCTATTGATAATGCTTTACAAAATATTCGAAACTATGGGTCAAATGTAACAGGTGCTAAGATAGTAGGTGTACATCTTGAAGGGCCTTTTATCAATGTCTCTAAACATGGGGCACAAGATAAAAATTATGTGCAAACAGCAAACTTTTCATTGATACAAGATTATATGGATATTGTCAAAATGATAACACTTGCACCTGAAGTATCAGGTGCTGAAAATTTTGTAAAGCAGATGACAAAAAAATATCCTCAGGTAGTACTGAGTCTAGGACATTCAGATGCAAGTTATGATGAAGCGATAAAGAGCTTTAAATGGGGTATTTCTCATGTAACACATCTTTTTAATGCTATGCCTAGCTATCATCATCGTAAACCAGGGGTTGTGGGTGCTGTGTTTCATACAGATGTCACATGTGACATTATTGCAGACTTGGTACATACCCATCCTAGTACATTGGAGTTAGTGCAAAGCATTAAAAAAGATAAGCTTATGCTGATTACCGATGCTATACGAGCAGGATGTATGAAATGTGGTACTTATGATTTAGGGGGAAGAACCGTAGAAGTCTCAGAGGGGAAAGCATTGCTATATGATGGTACTTTAGCAGGGTCAGTACTTAAAATGAATGAAGCAATGGCAAATATGTTAGAACATACCTCTATGAGTAGAGCGGAGATAGTCGCCAGTGTCACAAAGAGACCGGCACAAAAACTGGGACTAAAAAAAGGTGAACTCAAAAAGGGTTATGATGCAGATATAGTTATCTTTGATGAAGATTTTAGTATTATAACAACAATTATAAATGGAGAGGTAAAATATAGATGTTCGGATTTTTAAAGCGTAAAGTAAGAGATGTCTATGCTCCTGTAGATGGACAAATAGTAGCATTGGAGTCAGTAGATGATGAAGTATTTTCACAAAAAATGGTAGGAGATGGGGTAGCCATCATACCAATATCTAATGCTTTTACTGCACCTATTGATGGTATTGTTTCTAAAATATTTTCTACCAATCATGCATATAGTATTAAAAATGATAAAGATTTAGAAGTGATGGTACATATAGGACTTGAAACAGTGGCTCTTGAGGGTAGAGGATTTACTCGTATAGCTTCTGAAGGTGATAGGGTCAAAGTAGGAGATGTAATTATAGAGGTAGATTTAGCCTATATAAAAGAACATGCTAAAGATACCATTACTCCCATTATCATTAGTGATGAGAGTGAATTTAAAGAGATATTAAAAGAATATAATGTTGTCAAAACAAGTGATAAAATTATGGAGGTAAACTAATGCCACAGAGTGATAATATCTATTATTATGTTGCGTATGGAGTTGTTTTAGTTGTATTTTTTATAGTACTTAAGAGTCCTAAGAATAAAGATAATAAGT
>CAZXGY010000123.1:0-4581 GCA_964640455.1 uncultured Sulfurovum sp. | reverse complement strand
GATGCTATAGTTAAGCCAGAGAGGGCTAAAAATTTTCTTTTTGAAGAATCCATAAGTATATACCTTTATTTTATTATAATAGGTAATTATATTATCTTTTTGGTACTTATTTAGAGCTTATCTCATATTTTGAATAGTTATGAGAGCTGACTCACTTCAAAGTGGTGTATCACCTCTTGTGTAAGGGTAGCTTCAGCCCTTCTTTTAAAATGTGCATTCAAATCAAAGTCTTCTTTACCATAGTTTTTTTTGTACTCTTTTATAAATACTGTGTAGATATCTTCTTGCATAGCAGTCAGCGCATAGGTTACTTTATTAAAAATACCTTTATCATTTTTACTCTCTTTTCTGGCTCTCTCATTGGCATTTATACCACCATATCTATTGTCTTGTGCTTGTGTGATATTCATTTCAAGGTGGGCACGTATGGATGTAACCATATGTTGCAGTTGATTAAGAGGCATCCCTTTAGGTAGGGTATTGATAATAGTGGCATTCTCTTGGGTATATCCCCAACCCCCAGAGAGGTCAAGGTCTGCATCAAAGATAGATTTTATAAGGTCTTTAATATTGTTTTCATCTTGTAGTTTTTTAAAGGTAATCATTGTTTCTCTTTTATTAAATCAATTTCATCCAGTACATCATACCAGCCTTCAAGCTCTCTGCTCCCTTGTACTTTTGCAATAATCTTACCTTCGGGTGTTAAAAAATAGTGCATAGGAACACCATACTTTTCAAACCCTTCAGGAATAGTATGTTGGTCTCTTGACATATAGAGCAATACATACTCTTTTTTCATCGATGTTATGAGATCTTTGTTGGAAAGTGTTTGTTTTTTAAATCGGTCACAATGTTTACATTGGTCAGCTCCGATAAAGAGATAAACCATCTTTTCCTCTTTTTTGGCAGTAGTTAGGGCATTTTGGAAATTATGTTCCCAGTTAAGTTCTACTGCATCAAGGGTTGTGATGAGTAGAAATATTGAAAGAAATACATTCGTTATCAATGAAAATTTATGCATTGGTTTCCTTTTCGTGATTAGAACTCTCTCATTATAGTCCAGCTTCTTGTATAGCTTCTGTTCTAGCATGTGCCATAAGAGGTTCAAACACAAGTTTTAGTGTACCATTACTCATAATATCATCTAAGGCATAAAGCGTCAAGCCTATACGGTGGTCTGTAAGACGATTTTGAGGGTAATTGTATGTACGTATTTTTTCAGAACGTGAACCTGAACCTACTTGTAGTTTTCTTTGGCTAGCAGATTCATCTAAACTTGCTTGCAGCATATGCTCATAAACTCTTGCTTTAAGTACTTTCATAGCCTTGGCTTTGTTTTTATGTTGTGATTTTTCATCTTGGATGGCTGCGACTATCCCCGTTGGGAGGTGTGTAAGACGTACAGCAGAGTCTGTTGTGTTAACTGACTGTCCGCCACATCCACTTGAACGGTAGGTATCCATTTTAATTTCATTTGGTTTGATATCAACTTCTACATCATCCACCTCAGGTATAACAGCCACGGTAATAGCTGAAGTATGCACTCGTCCTTGTGTTTCTGTGTCGGGGACCCGTTGTACACGGTGAATGCCGCCTTCATATTTAAGCACTGCATACACATTCTCACCAGAAATTTGGGCGATAAGCTCTTTGTATCCACCCGCTGTACCATCACTGCTACTCATAATCTCTATCTTCCATTTTGCTTGTTCTGCGTAACGTGTGTACATACGGAAGACATCTGCTACAAAGAGTGCGGCTTCGTCTCCACCTGCTCCAGCACGGAGTTCAAGTATGATATTCTTGTCATCATTTTTGTCTTTTGGGAGCATAAGTATTTTGATCTCTGCTTCAAGTTTAGGAAGCATAGGTTCAAGTTCTGCCAGTTCTTCTTTTGCTAGGTCACCCAGCTCTTCATCTTTAATAAGCTCTTTGTTCTCTTCTATGGCATCGGCTGTTTCTATATAAATCTTTGCTTGTTCTACTAACTCATTAAGTCCAGACTGCTCTTTACTAAGTTCTGTCATACGGCTAATATCAGATGCAATATCTGGAGAACTAAGTAGTTCTGTAATTTCGTTATGTCTATCTATGAAAGGTTGTAGTTTTTCTTTGAACATGTGCGTTCTTTGTATTGGATTGTTTGGAGTATTATAAGATAACTAGCCTTGAAGGCTAGTTGATGAAGTAAAATTGAAGAACTATGCTTCGATTTTGTTTACCATTTTATGAAGACGGCTTACTTTTCTAGCTGCAGTAGTCTTCTTGATGAAGCCTTTGCTTACTAGTGAGTGAATACTCTTGTTTGCTGTTGCAAATGCTGCTGTTGCTGCTGTTTTATCTGAAGCTTCTACTGCCTCATGTACTGCTTTAACAATATTTTTGATTCTTGTTCTGTAGTATCTGTTTCTTTCTGTTTTTTTAGCAGTTACTAAAATACGTTTCTTAGCTGACTTATTGTTTGCCATATTCTTTCCTTTTGTAGGTTTGTGTTGTTATCATTCTGTATTAGAGTGAAAATAGTTCGCGAATAATAGCTAAAAAGAGTTTAAAGATTTATTAATAATGCAAATAACGGATATGTTAGTAATAATAGGTTAAAATTAAAATAATAATTTTTTGACAAGGAAAACTCTTGGAACTTTTTGGAACAGATGGTGTACGAGGAAAAGCAGGTAAGAAAGTCAGTGCCATAGATGCGATGCGTTTAGCAATGGCAACAGGTATTTATTTTAAACAATTTGCAAAGACGAATAAAATTTTAGTAGGTAAAGATACAAGACGTAGTGGGTATATGATAGAAAATGCTATTGTTTCTGGGTTAACAGCTGTAGGTTTTGATGTGATTCAAATAGGGCCTATGCCTACACCTGCTATTGCATTTTTAACAGAAAATATGAGATGTGATGCTGGGATAATGATCTCTGCATCACATAACCCATATTATGATAATGGGATTAAGTTTTTTGATGGAAGTGGAAATAAACTTAATCGTGATAAAGAGATAGAGATAGAAACGATTTTTAAAGATCATGATTTAATCTCTGAATCACAAGCAACAGACAAGGCAATAGGCAAATCAAAACGTATAGATGATGTCATAGGTCGATATATTGTACATATTAAAAACTCTTTTTCAAAAAAGATTAGTTTGGCAGGGAAAAGAGTAGTGATTGACTGTGCTAATGGTGCAGGGTATATTGTCGGTCCTACAATACTTCAAGAGCTTGGAGCTGATGTGGTAGTGATTGGAGACAAGCCAAATGGATTTAATATCAATGAAGGATGCGGGGCAATGCATCCTGAAAATTTAGCTAAAGTAGTACTAGAGTCAAGAGCAGATATAGGTATTGCTCTTGATGGTGATGCAGATAGATTGGTAATGGTAGATGAAAAAGGTGAAGTGATAGATGGCGATAAACTTATGGCGGTACTTGCGGTACATCTTAAAGACCAAGGTACGCTTAAAGGTGATGGTATGGTTGCCACAGTAATGAGTAATCAAGGGTTAGATGAATATCTAGAATCACAAGACTTACACCTTTACCGTGCGGCAGTAGGAGATAAAAATGTTGTAGCCCTTATGCAGGAAAACGGTATTAACTTTGGTGGAGAGCAAAGTGGACATGTCATCTTTTCTGATTATGCAAAAACAGGAGATGGTATCTCTTCGGCTTTACAGGCTTTGGCATACTTGGTATCAACAGGTAAGAAAGCAAGTGAAGTCTTTAACCCTTATGACTCATACCCACAATTGTTAGTGAACTTATTGGTCAGTGAAAAAAGAGATTTTTCAACGATTGAAGGACTTGATACGCTGATTAAAAAAGTAGAAGATGCGGGGATGAGACAGCTGTTTAGATATTCTGGGACAGAAAATAAAATACGCCTTTTACTAGAGGGCAAGGATGAAGTAGCACTAGAAGAGATGATGGAAGAGTGTAAAACATTTTTTAAAGGTGTTTTAGTTTAATGCGTATATTTGCTATATTCTTTTTAGCCCTTTTAGGTGTTTTTATTATAGATTATAATATTAAAGTACTTTTTATAGAAGGATATTATAGAGCGGGGAGTTGTATAGACCTTGAGTTGCACTACAATAAAGGGGTTGCCTTCTCAATGTTTGCTTTTTTAGGACCTTACTTAAAATGGATACAAGCAACACTGATTGTAGGTATCTTGTTTTTTATCTTTAAAGAGGGCCATATAAAGCGATATGCTTTTCCCTTAGGGCTACTTATAGGTGGAGCATTAAGTAACGTTTATGACCGCTTTGTGTATGAAGGAGTGGTAGATTATGTAGCGTGGCATTGTGGTTTTAACTATGCAGTGTTTAATCTCTCAGATGTTGCCATAGATATTGCTGTTGTATGGATACTTATATGGGGATACTTCTTTCAAGAGACTACGAAAGAATAATGAAGTTTTTTCTACTTTTTATGACGTGCTTCTTTTTGCTTGAAGCAGGAGTAAGCTCTGTAAATATTATGCCTTCATCGGTTAAAAACTCTATACCCTATATAAAAATTTTAGATCAAAAACAACTCTCTTTTGAGCGTATACAGGGTGTGAAGTTTGCAG
>CAZXGY010000122.1:1611-4622 GCA_964640455.1 uncultured Sulfurovum sp. | reverse complement strand
AAACTTCTTCTATAAGTTTTTTGGAAAGGTATAAAGTATGCAAGTAGATTTAACAGGAAAGTCTGTCCTTTTAGGCGTCACAGGAAGCATATCCGCATACAAAGCCTGTGATTTGGCACGATTATTTATTAAGGCAGGTGCAGAGGTACATGTGGTTATGACAGCATCCGCTGAGCGTTTTGTCTCATCACTTACCTTTGAAGCACTCACACGTAATGCCGTGCTCACTGAAAGTAGTGAATCTTGGTCATCAGAACTAAATCATATTGATATAGGTAAAAAATGTGATGTCTTTATCATAGCCCCTGCTACAGCAAATACACTCAATAAACTAAGTAAAGGGATAGCCGATAACATACTCACACAAACTGCTTTAGCCTTTAAAGGTGAGATGTTAGTAGCCCCTGCTGCGAATACACAAATGCTAGCCAACCACTACACCACAGGAAGTCTTAAAATGTTAGGGGTAAATGATTATGTCATTATCAATCCTCAAGAAAAACTTCTTGCTTGTGGTGACTTAGGTAATGGTGCATTGGCAGAACCTAGTGAAATATTTTTTGAAGTAGCTAAAGCCCTTTTAAAAGAAGATTTTTGGGCAGATAGACGTATTGTAGTCACTGGCGGTGGTACACAAGAAAAGATAGATGAAGTACGTTATATCTCTAATTTTTCTTCAGGGAAGATGGCAAAATCTCTTTGTTTATCACTCTATCTCAAAGGTGCAGATGTCTGTTACATTACGACTATGGGTAATGAAGGTTTACCTTCTGGTATCTATACTATCGATGCTGAAGATGCTGAAGAGATACTTGACTATACTAAAGACGCTATACGTGTTTCTAAAAAAGGGAAAATATCAAAACCTTCTATGAATAACTCTGACAGACACCTCATACAAAAAGAGCCTTATCTCTTTATGGTTGCTGCCATTGCAGACTTTACACCAAAGTTTCCACAAGAAGGTAAACTCAAAAAGTCTATGCTTGGAGAGTCATGGAATATAGAGCTCAAACAAACCACAGATATACTCTCTTCTATAGATAAGACAGATATTAAAACGGTAGCCTTTAAAGCAGAGATGGATAGCCAAGAGGGACTTAACAATGCAGTAGCACTCTTGAGTAAAAAACGTGTAGATGCTGTATGTTATAACCTCTTGCAAGATGCTACAAGCTTTGGTGGAGATGAAAATGAAATCACCTTCATTACGAAAGAGACACAAGTAGCTTTAGGGCGTAACAATAAGTTAACCCTCTCTTCTAAAATACTAGATGAAGCAAAAAAGTTAAGTGACAATAAAAACCTTAAAAACGAAGACACTATCTAATGAGTAAGTCCCCTATTAAACATCTTGCTATCATCATGGATGGTAATGGAAGATGGGCCAAAGAACGTGGACTTAAACGTACTAAAGGACATGAGGTAGGTGCTGAGACTATACGTGAGATTACCACCTATTGTGCAGCACATAAAACTATAGAGACTACTACTTTTTATGCCTTTTCTACAGAAAACTGGAAACGCCCTAAACTTGAAGTTGAATTTCTTATGAAATTACTTGACCGGTATTTAAAAAATGAACTTTCAACCTATCAGGAACATGGTATACGTTTTCAAGCTATAGGCAATATATCTGAGTTTTCAAAACCACTACAAAAACGTATTAAAAAAACGGAAGAACTCACTAAAAACAATGGTAACCTCACACAAATCCTTGCACTCAATTATGGTGGACGTGCTGAGATTACAATGGCTGTCAATACATTGATACAACAAGGTAAAAAAGAACTCAGTGAGGAAGATATATCTTCTGCACTCCAAACACCGTATAGTGACATTGATATACTTATACGTACTTCAGGAGAAGAGCGTATATCTAACTTTTTACTTTGGCAACTCTCTTATTCTGAGTTTTATTTTACACCTACGCTCTGGCCAGATTTTACAGCCAAAGAGCTAGACACAATTTTAAATAACTTTACCCAACGTAACCGACGATTTGGAGGTCTGTAATGCAAGAGAATATACTGATTGAAATAATGATAGCTATTTTTATATTTGGAACACTCATTGGTTCATTTTTAAATGTGATAATCTACCGTATACCCAAAGATGAGAGTATCGCTTTTCCTGCTTCAAAATGTCAAAGTTGTCAGACCCCATTGAAGTGGTATCATAATATTCCTATCTTTTCATGGCTCTTTTTAGGCGGTAAGTGTGGTTTTTGTAAAGACCCTATTTCCAAGCAGTATCCTATTGTAGAGTTACTTACAGGTATTATTTTCCTAGCTCTATATATGAAATTAGGACTGGTATGGTATCTACCGTTTACTTCTGCTTCTTTTGCTTCTCTTTTTGCTCTTGTAATGATAGATTTTAAATATATGGCAGTACCTGACAATGTGAACTTTACAGCTCTACTCTTTGCACTTATTCAACCAAACTTTTTAGATGCCATGATGTATGGAGCTATCGCAGCTGGTGGATTGTACCTCATAGGTCTTTTTTCATCGTTTATTGCTAAACGTGAAGCTATGGGTGGAGCTGACGTTATCGTAGCTGGAACCATGGGTGCACTGCTTGGTTTTCCAAACTTTTTTATAGCACTCTTTCTTTCTGCTATTTTTGCCATGATTCCTGCTATGATTTGGAGAGATAAAGGGGTACCTTTTGTACCATTCTTAGCACTTGCGACATTTATTGTCTATTTATATGATACCCAAGCAGCCCAATTATTGGATACCATAATTTATGGTTAGAGTAAAAACCTATATATCATCAAACTTTGTCAAGTCATTTTTGACAATATTTTTACCTTTTTTTCTTATCATCTCTTTGGTGTTCTTAGTGAAGATTGCAGCTTTAACTTCTAAAATTCAACTTACATTTTTAGAACTGCTTAAACTCTACTCTTACTCTGTACCAGATATTGTATTTTATACACTTCCTCTCTCTTTTATTGCAGCACTTGCAACTGTACTGGTAAAGTTATCACAAGACAATGAACT
>CAZXGY010000122.1:0-1511 GCA_964640455.1 uncultured Sulfurovum sp. | reverse complement strand
TACCACTGCTTTCTATTTATCTTATTGCATCATTTACTATGATTAACCCAAGATATCAATCTAATCACTCATTTATTGTAATTTTTAGCAGTGCATTATTACTTTATCTTACTGCCTCTGGCTTAGAAAAATGGGGGACACCTTTAACTTTAGTACTTTGTATTATTCTTACAGCAGTATTGGGTCTATGGCTCTTTAAAAGACGTGTCTCTAAGTACTTTTAAAGGCTTAACTATGCGTGTAAAAGCTGTAATCTCTTATGACGGAAGCCATTATTTCGGCTTCCAAAAGCAGACATCTACTGGCAAGACTATTATGTCTGCTATTGAAGTGGCTCTACGCTCTTTACAAATAGATTCAAACATAACAGGCAGTGGTAGGACAGATGCTGGTGTACATGCTTCAGGACAAGTTATACACTTTGATTTACCAAAATATTGGCAAGATTTAACAAAGTTAAAACTCAATCTAAATCGAAAACTACAGCATATACAATTTAAACATATTACACCCGTAGATTCAGATTTCCATGCTAGATTCTCTGCAAGAAAAAGGCTCTATCGTTATGTCTTTAAGACTTCAAAGCCCTCTGTTTTTGAGCAAACATACATTTCGTACTATAGTACATTTGATACTCAAGTACTTCAAGAGGCACTTCAGTTATTTGAAGGTAAACATGATTTTGAATATTTTAGAAAAACAGGTTCACCAACGCATACAACCATAAGAGAAATATATAGAACAAGATATAAAGCGTATCAAGGATATCATTTTATTTATTTTCAAGCCAATGGATTTTTACGTTCCCAAGTTAGAATGATGATCGATATGGCTATGGCATGTGCAAAGGGAGAGATGACACTTATTCAACTTCAAGAGCAACTAGATTGTAAGGTGAAGCACTCAACCAAATTAGCCTCACAAGAAGGCTTATATTTAGCAAAAGTACTATACTGAAATTTCTTTTAACTTTTTATCTAACTCTTCATATTCAATACCCAGACAGATAACATCGGTACAATATGTATCCTCTATACACTCAGGAGCTACCCATACTATAGGTTTTGCACCATAGTCTTGTATGATATCAACTATCATAGCCTTTATATTTAAAAAAGTATCTAAATCATAAATCACATAGGTATAATTACCACGGTCAAGCATACCCATAAAGATATCATCATCTGTCGTTACATCAATACTATATCCTAAGTTAAGTAACATTTTTTCATATAATTTTACAACCAAAGGTAAAGGGTGGTATAACAAAATATCAATCTTTTCTACGACTATTTCTTCTTTCACTTTATTTTTATTATCTACAATAACGGGAGATATAATATTTTCAATCTCCATATTATTTTCTCTGCTATTTTCAATTTTATTAGAGAAATACTCTTCTAATAAGAGATTTAACTTACCAAGATCCAGAGGTTTAGAGAGATAATTATCCATGCCAGCATTAATATATTTTTCCCTATCACCCGCTAAGGCATTGGCTGTTAATGCAA
>CAZXGY010000121.1:0-4653 GCA_964640455.1 uncultured Sulfurovum sp. | reverse complement strand
GGCAATGAAAATCCTTGAGGTTTGTTTTGGGGTATTATACAGTAAGTCTAAATGAGCATTAGATAAAAAATATGTCAATTTGACATATTTTTAAATACTTTGAAATAGATGTGTTAGTATTTGTGCAGTTGTATAAAATGGAGAGAAATATGAATAATCATATAGAGATATACCAAAGTGGAGAAATAGAACTTGATATATCTATTCAAGAAGAGACTATTTGGCTTACACAAAAGCAGATAGTTGAGTTATTTGATTCGAGTAAAGCAAATATTAGTGAGCATGTAAAAGCCATTTTTGATAGTGGTGAGTTGCATAAAAGTTCGATATTATGTAGCAAACGCACAAAACCAAGTTTTTAAAAAATAATCACTTTTTCAACTCAAATTTCGCCACATTCCCCAAGCTTTTCTTTTTCGTGATATGCAACTCGTCGCCTTGCTCTAAGCCGTAGTCGTCATATAGCTTTTCAAGAGCTAAGGTGAGGACTGCATCGGTTATATCTGTTTCAGAGAGGAAGAAGCCATCATCATAGGTGTTTAGGGTTATTTTGCCTGTCTCTTTGCTGTACTCTAGGGTTTTAGTTTGCATAATGATTATATATTTGACTTTCTTCTGTTACAATCACTACATAGCATCTTACAATTATCAGATGTAGTTTTTCCACCTTTACTCCAAGGTGTTATGTGGTCTGCTTCCATTTCACTTATTTTATAGTGATTATTTGGTGGTGTACATTTAGGGCAAATACCTTTTTGACGCTCGTAAGCTTCTCTTCTTTGATTGTTACTAAATGGTCTTACACTAAGGTATTTTTCCTTTCGAGTAAGTATGTATTTGTATATTCCTTTTTTACTTGTAACGTCTTCATCTTCCATTAGAGCACTTATTTCTGCTTCTATTTTGCGAGGGTCTAGTCTGTCATCTTTATAATCATTATATAAGAGTCCCCAATCTAGCCCTTTCATTTCTTTTCTATAAACAATAAATGTTGTTTCAACCCAACTGATTACATTTTGGTAATAATTCCGCAACTCAATAGAAGTAGGATTATCTTGGTATTCACTCATATAGTTTTTGATTTTATTATTACTAATCCACTTTAATGCGATTTCAAGATATTCTTGTCTTTCAGGTACGGCATTTATGTACCTATTTCCTATTTCATAGGCTACACAACCTCTTTTACTAAAATATTTTTTTGCATCAGACAACCAATCACCTGTATAAATTGCATTTAATAATTCTTGTGGCTTCAATACAAGTCCTGCTATATTAATTGTTTTAAACCAATCCAATTTTTCACTAGGTTTTCCCTCACAAATATATATCATAAGTTTATAGTCTAATATTTGTTCTTGCTCATCTTCCTCTAGTCTGTGAAAATACCTCTCATCAATAGAAAACTTGCTTGAGACATACTCACATATATTAATAGTTCTCTGCTGTCCATCTAACACTTCGTATGTGCCATCTTTATTGTCTGCCCAATACATTACATTCAAGGGGAAATCTTTTCTAACAGTTTCTATAACCTTATTTCTATCTTTGTCATTATAAACATATTCTCTTTGATATTTTGGTCTTATATTCAATTTACCATCAAACCCTATGACACCATTTTCAACATCATCATTCTCATATTTTTTCACCAAATCACGAATGGTTATTTCTTTTAAATTAATTTCCATGCCTATAGCCTTTTATTTTTTATTACTATTCTTGCAAATTTTTCTTTATCACTAATTTTGAAACGGCTGACTTTACCTGTTATTTCTTCAACCAATGGTCTATCTATACCAACAAGTTCAAACTGCATAGGATTATGTTTCGCCAAAAATGTAATAGGAACACCCATGCACCCACTATAGTCAAGGGGTATCTCTTTCACTTTATCTATATTGATAGCATCATAATTATCATACCGTAAGTATTCATTTTTGTTATATTTTTTATATAAAATTAAATCTTCATGTCGTTTTTTTATATCTAAATTTGTATACCAACATATATTCCCTAGACTTCTCCATTTTTGTCCAGTTTCATCTTGTCTGTATCTTGTTTCTCTTGCTTCGTAATGCTTAGGTACTTTAAACTCCATATCGCCACTCTTATAGCCTATCCAAATTTTATTCTCTTTAAAAAAATTAAAAATTTCTTTATAGGTAATTGCATTTTGATTACCTATAATTATAAAATTCTTCTTATATAAAATAAGTTGAGATACATATTCTCTAAACAATGAAAAAGGTGGGTTTGTAACCACAATATCAGCTTCATCTAATATTTTTACACACTCATCACTTCTAAAATCACCATCTTCACATAGAGGGGTTTTTACAGCATCATTTAAATCTATCTTCCCGTCATTATTTATATCTTTTATGATTTCTAGTTTATAAGATTTCCCCCCCATTATAGTGAGTAGTTATGAGTTTTTTCAGAGCAAGATGACTAAAATTTAAAGCAAAATATTTAAAAAAATTACTTTCTTTGGGGTCATCACAATTACAAAAGATTATTTTATCTTTAAAGTGTTCCTTATAGTGTCCTAGCTCTTTTTCAATATCTGTAAGTTGTGTATAAAATTCATCATTTTTATTTTGTTTAGCTTGTCTCAAGTTCCTACTTAGTGACATTTATAAATCCTGTAAATTAATTTTTTTTAGCCCAAGAGCTTTAAACACCTGTAGGGCATAAGCAAAGTTAAAAGTCCCACGGTGTAGCTTATTGGCTATATTTGCTTTTGTTTCATCTATACCTATATCATTCATCTTTTGTGCAAGTTGTTCATAATCTAAATCTTGTTTTGTTAACTCAATTTTTATAATTTTACTTGCTTCTTTTTTAAAATCTATTTCATTCATATTGCACCTCAAATATAATAATTAAAATTATATCTATTTGTTTACCAAATGTCAAATATAAATACCGTATATGTGATATTTATACTGAAATAGATTGACTTTAAATACTAAATATAGTATAATAATACTATATTTAAACAAAAAGGACTCAATCATGGCACAACATTTCCTACTCTCAGCAAAAGCAAGAACCTTATCCATCGTAAAAATAGCCATGATGAGTGATGAAGAGATACATAACATCTTCAAACAAATTAGATGGTCTGCCAATGATGGAGAGCCTATCTGTCCTCATTGTGGTACAACTTCTAAACCATACAATATAGCTACTAGAAGCCAATATAGATGCAAGGAATGTTTTCATACGTTTAGCGTTACAAGTGGTACTTTGTTTGCATCTCATAAACTCCCATTAAAAACATATCTCTTAGCTATTGCAATCTTCACTAACTCTGTTAAATCTTTAAGTGCCTTACAGTTGAGCCGTGACCTTGACGTTCAATATAAAACTGCTTGGGTCTTATCTCATAAAATTAGAGAGTCATTGATAGACCATACAGACGATGGACTATTTTCAGGTGTATGTGAGATTGATGGTGTCTATGTAGGTGGTAAAACAAGACAAATCAATACCATAGCTGATAGAGTAGATAGACGTAAAATTAACCATCCTAACAAAAGAGTGGTTATCTCACTTAGACAAAGAGCTGATATAGGAGATAAAGAGGTAGGAGCTGTAAAGACTAAAACCTTTGTACTTAAATCTGAAAATACCTTAGACATCAATCGTATCATAAACACTTACGTTACTAAAGGTTCAGAACTCCACGCAGATGAAGCCAACGCTTATGACGACTTACACGCACTCTATGAGATGAAGAGAGTAAATCATCAAATAGAGTACTTTGGTAAAAATGGAGAGAATAATAATCAAAGTGAAAGTTATAACGCTAGATTTAGACGTATGCAGTATGGACAATGTCATAGACTATCTCCTTTGTATCTCTCAAACTATGCTAATGAAATTGCTTATCGTGAGGACACTAGACGCAAAAGCAATGGAGAGATAGCAAACGATATTTTAACACGTTGCCTTAGCCGTGGTATCTCAAATGAGTTTAGTGGATATTGGCAAGGCAATAAGAGGGTAGCAGAACACTTAGGGGCTTAGGACTTAATCTGCCATAGGATAGATAAACCCTCTTTACCTACACGCTCAACAAGTCCACTACTCTCACAACGTGTAAGTGAAGTGAGTACCACTTTAGAGAAGCGTACTAAATCAAAATCTTCCTCACTATCAAGCTCTTTTTTAGAAGCTATACATTTACTCACGCTAGTTGTATTGATAGGCTCTGTAGCCGTTCTCAATACATCTAAAATCATAGTCTTAGCTTCACCATTCTTAAAATAACGCTCACTACTCACTCTTTTAGCCCTAATCGTCCGTAAATCGTAGTTCTCATCAAAGATATGTATGGTGTGGTCTATGGATTGTAGATTTAGTTTGGATTTTTTAAGTAGCTTTTCGTAGTATTTTATCTCACCTAAAACCTCTGCTCGTTTCTTAGTAAGTGCTGATATAACGTGTGTTTCTGCCATTGTTTCCCTTTCATTATTTATGGGAAAATTTTAGCTGATTTTAGAGTGAAAGTCTTGTGCGTTTGCTACATAATATCGGAATAATGTGGTTTTTGTACTTTTATTTTTACACTACTTAAGTTCTTTACTTCTTTACCCACAAGTGAAGAGAGTGTCGCTTTTGTAATATCAATATTACTTTTAA
>CAZXGY010000120.1:0-4655 GCA_964640455.1 uncultured Sulfurovum sp. | reverse complement strand
TCTTCGTATCTATCTTCCATTCAAAGTACTCGTTACGTGTACATCCTGTGTGTACAGTATAACCATAAAGCTCTACTGGACGATGTAGTTTATCTAGCTCTACTTTATTTTTATTGGCTATCATCAGTAACACATAAGAGAGCCACCTTGGGTGTATAGGGCAACCAGGAAGGGAGATAAGTTTAGAAGCATAAGTACTATAACGCTCTGTCTTCTCCTCTATATCAAACCCAAAACCAGAGATATTTTCAGGATCTTTTTGTTTAAATATACCACCAAATGTAGCACAAGTACCAGCGGTAATAATATGTTTTGCTTTATTGGCATAGATTTTTATAAGTTTGGAGACTTCTACTCCCCCTTTAATAAGTCCTGCTTCTATAAACGAACCTTCCAGTATGAGTACATCACAAGGCACAGAACCTGCTATTACATCTTGTATCGTATAACTACCCTCCAATACAGGGTGATGCACTAATTCATAATGGGACAAAATAGAAAAAAGGTCAGGATGGTTTAAAAAAGAGTGTGTATTGCCATTACAAGTAATAGCCTGAAGCCATAGCAAACGAGGTTTAGTTTGCTTAGACATCTTATGCTTTTAAAGCATTATAGATATTACGAGAAATATCATCTATATAAAATTCTATATCTTTAGGAAGAACATTTTCTCCTTTTAAAAATACCATGCCACCTAAATACCCCATAAAAAGACCAAAAGCAGAGAAGAAGTCTTGGTTACGTAACTCTTCAGAGCTTACGCAGTCATCAAAGAAAATCATAATCTCAGTAATAAATCCAGAGACACATACCATCCCCTCACATCCATCAGAAAAAACTTCACGATTAGAAAGATAAACACGTAAAAAATACTCTATCATCTCAGGTTTTTCTTTTGCCATAGTAAAGTAGATAGTGACAATTTGATGTATCTTCTCTTCTGCTGTACCTTCTGTCATATTTACAACACGTATTTTCTCTCCCAAAGCTTCTGATGTATACTTAATAATCTCTTGAGCCAATATATCTTTAGAAGAAAAATAATTATATAAATTCCCTACCGACATCTGTAATTTTGTTGCGATATCAGGAATGGTAGTTTTATGAAAACCATGTGTAGAAAAAAGTTGTAATGCAGTCTGTATAATAGATTCTCGTTTTAATGCTTTTTTATCTGCTATTTTCAAAATAGTTCCTATTATATAATTAAGACTTATTTTAGCATAAAATTACAAATAAGTTTATATGTTTAATTTTATTACTGCATCAAACCCTACATCTGGACTAAGTTTTGCATAACGCATTGTCATTTTTATATCGGAATGGTTCATCAGTTTCTTTATAGTATAGATTCCAACGCCACTGATAGCAAGAAGTGAACCAAAGGTATGCCTAAAAGTATGTATAACTACCCTTCTTTTTGCATCTTCTATATCAAGTCCAACGTTAAACAATTCATTAAGTCTTGGTTGTAGCATTTTGTTTATACTACTCCGGTGTAATACATCTGTAGTACCACCTATAACATACTGAATAGGACTTAACCCCTTGGGTAATAGTTCAGATACAGAAGGATGCAGTGCTGCATAGTAAGTGCTATTATTCTTATGATCTTTTATTCTTATCCTATCCCCTAATATATCTCCCTGTGTAATTGTAAGAACAGAAGTTAGTCTTGCCCCTGTAGTTAAGGAAAGAACAGTAAAGAGCTTTATTAGCTCCTTTTTTTTCATCTTTGGATGATCATCAATGGTTTTAAGGAGCAATGCTATCTCTTCTTCATTAAGGTATCTTTCTCTAGCATCATTGGTGCTGTCTCTTTTTACATCTTTTGCAGGGTTAGGAGATATTTTGTTGTAGTTATAGACTACAGATATTAAATTAACTAAATCATTTATCGTTTTGGGTGCATAGACCCTACCTGTTTTAAAAGATATCTCTTTTTTCTTTATGGCTACAAATTTTTTAATATCTTCAGTTGTAATCTCTTCCATAAGTTCATTGCCAAAGATAGGCATGAGATGATTCTCATATCTACCTTTTGTGTTTCGTGTATCACCTTTACCTTCTATCTCTTCCATATATTTAGAATAACCATCATTGAGTGTAAGTTCAGGTTTTTTATACATAGGTGATTTTTCACCCATACGAGATATAGAATGTTTTTCATTTCTTACTTTAGAAGCATAACCAGCAGTTACTCCTTCTAATGCAGAGCCAACTTTTTCTTTATAGCTTTTTCCATTAAGTTTACCTCTGATATAAAATACTTTATCCTTAGAAACTGTTTCTCTATAGAATACACCCGTGTACTTAGTCTTATTCATTTTAGTCCCCTATTTGACCCCCCAAAGAGGTATTAGTATGGTATATGTGTGATATAGGTATGATAAAAATATAGCCTACAATCAACGTGTACAAGGGAAATTATAGCCAATTTGTGGGATTTTGTAAAGACGTAGGTTCTGGGAAGGTACTGCTGTAGAAGTTACAGTTAACTAGTCATATAGTGCCCTATTCTTGGGCATTATATCAATTCTAACACTTTGTACTCAATGCTTTTTATCTACTTTTTAACTTCAAAATATAAAAAATTCTCTACATTTTCTTTCTAACTGTACAATACTAGTAAAAAAGATACCTATGTCCTCTTTCTATTTAACGCTACTTCAATAATCCCAGATAAATATTCTTTCAACATCTCTTCAAACTCAACTTGTAATGTATGTGGCTCTATGACTTTTATCTGTGGTAACCACTTTTTTAAAATAGAAAATATTTCACGTTTATGGGTAATACTTACGGTAAGCTCGGCTGTACCGTCACTGTTCTTCTTTAGGTACTGACCTTTAATAGGTTTACGTTCAAAGTAGACTATGGCATCACTATCTAGCAACAGTGTTACATCAAAAGGTTCAGCCTTTGGGTTAAACCATATATCTAGGGCTTTGTTCATACGGTCTAGTACTTTTTCTTCTTGTGAAAATGTTTTGTCTAATATCTGTAAGTCTCGTATCTCTTTGAGGTAGAATTTGATGTAGTTGTCTTTATACTTGGTAAGCAAGTACCAAAAACCATCAAAGATAATGATTTTATAGGGCTTGACATCTATGTATGTTTTTAATTTGTCGGGGTTATGCCATCTTTTGTAGATAAAGGTAAGCATCTTTTGTTTATCTATAGCATATTCAAGGTCTTCTATGAGTTCAAGTTTCTCTGATATGTTTTCTACATCTATACGAGTATAAAACGGTGAATCTATGTACTTTTGTAATTTATGTAACGCAGACTGTGCCTTGGTGTAAAACTCTCCTCCTATGTCAGAAGAGAGACTATCCAATATATGTATGGCTGTCTTTGCCCCTTTAGCTGTGATAGATTTTTGTATAAGTGTAAATCGTTTCCCGTCTTCTGCTCTTGCTATGCCATAGCTGCCTTGCATAAGTTTGTCAAAGTCACGTTGTACGGTTTTGGTTGTAGTATCCCATTCTCTAGCGAGTGCTGAAATGGAAAGGGTTTCTCCATTTTGTAAGCGTTCTAAAATGATGTTGTGTCTTTGGTGTTGTAGTAAAGTAGGCATAAAGTATTTGTATCCTCAGTATGGACATTAGTTGTCTATATATTAGTTTATAATAACTTAAACCAAAATAAAATAGAAACTAGATACCATCTATGATGATATCTAGTAGTATATGTAAATTTATTTAGTTTAGAGGTAGTTTTAGAGTAAAAAGGAATAGTAGTTAATGAAAAAAATAATTTTGTTTATAACTACAATTATGTTTCTAAACTCAGAGATAATAGTTTCCAATGAAATTGGTAAATATAGTAGTCAAAATGGTTCACTTTTACTAAAAAAGTCAGGTAATTTTTTTATAGATTACGGAAGTAGTACATGTATTGGTGAGTTTACAGGAAAGATAGTAAATCGTAATAAAAATATATTAACCATAAAATCTATTGTAGATAATAAAAATATATGTACCTTGCAAGTAAAACTATATATAAAAAGTTTTGAAGTAGAAGAGAAAAATTGTGCCTACTATCATGGAGATAGATGTGATTTTAATGGAATTTATACAAAAGAAGAGAATTTTATGCAATAAATAATTTTTTATTAGAAGTTTCTTAAATAGTATAGGTTTTAGATAGTAAGAGTAGTTGTTAAAGTTCAGAATGTATGATTGAATCATTATCAATGGTAACCATATTGAAGATATGGTTTAAAGGTAAAAGAGAGAAAAAGGTTAGTTATACTAACTAAAATTAAAAAGGAGAAATGATGGCAGAATTATTTGTTGTAAAAGTTGATGGTAAAAGGGTACAGTTGTACACCAGTACAGGAGCTTTGAAAAAAAATATTACCGTAGGAGAGGATATTACTAGTGCTATTCAGCAAGGTAATGAAATACATGTAAGTACGAAAAAGGGAAAGGTTAGAATTTATTCATTAACTGGAAGTTTAAGAAAAATTATTTAAAAGGATAAATTAAATGGCAAGTATCGTAGATAGACCAAAAAAGTCAACAGAAGGTGACTTGTTAGAAATTGAAAAATATACCAATGGACTTATTCAATTTATTGAGTCCTCAGCTACACCTATAACTGTCCAGTTTCACCACGTTATGGTTGCCTAGTTTTATAAATGGAAAAGT
>CAZXGY010000119.1:0-4675 GCA_964640455.1 uncultured Sulfurovum sp. | reverse complement strand
CTCTTCATCTGTATTTTGATCTATAAGTTCTACAGTAGAACCAAAACTTATACGTTTATGTGCAAGTGTAGAGGGGTCTATCACTTGAGCCCTTCCTACAACATCGGTAAGTTCAGCAATGCGTGCTTCCATAAGTCCTTGTTCATCTTTTGCTGCATGATACTCAGCATTTTCTTTCAAGTCACCCTGTGCTCTTGCTTCATCTATAATCGCAGCAATGTTCCCACGTTCGTGTGTTTTTAACTGTTCTAGTTCTTCACTTAATTTTTTATAGGTTACTTCTAACATCGGCTCTTTTTGCACGATTTATCCTTGTTTGTTTATTATTGTAGACATTATAGCAAATAAGTTATAATAGTGTTAAAATAATCAAAAAAGTATCTTATAACCTATGAAACATATACTCATTACCAACGACGATGGCTTTGACTCCAAAGGACTCTTAGCCTTGGTTGAAGCACTTAAACCACTTGGACATGTAACTGTTGTCGCACCTACCACTGAAAAATCAGCCTGTGGACACTCACTTACTCTTACACGCCCTCTTTCTTTTGTAGAAATTCAAGAAAATTTCTACAAACTTGATGATGGTACACCCACAGATTGTGTCTTTCTCTCTCTTACCAAGCTCTTTACCGGTGATAAAAAACCAGACCTTGTCATCTCAGGTATTAATGTAGGTGCTAACATGGGTGAGGACATTACTTATTCTGGTACAGCTGCAGGAGCTATGGAAGCAGTTTTGCAAGGCATCCCTGCCATTGCTATTAGCCAAGTTTATAACAATAGTGGCGAGACCATAGAACAGCATGGTTATACACTGGCACAACAAAGCATAGTAACATTAGTTGAAAAGATATTTGAAGGTAATTTTCCACTACCTGAGCGTAAGTTTCTCAATGTAAACATCCCTCCCATAGCTGCAACTGACTGCAAAGGTTTTAAAGTCACCCGTGCGGGTAATAAAAAATATGGGTTCCATGCAGAAGTACACCATAACCCTAGAGGCAAAGAGTACTACTGGATAGGACTACCCAGATTAGAGTGGATGGAGACCAAAGGTCATACTACAGACTTCGAAGCTGTGGGAGATGGCTATGTTTCTATCACACCTATTATGCTAGATATGACAGCACATGAAGAGATAGAAGCTTTAAGTGAGTGGTTTTAATGCGATTTGAACGTTGTCGTATGCTATTTGGCGAGGAGGACTTTGCTAAGTTACAACAAGCAAAAATACTCATACTCGGTGTAGGTGGAGTAGGCTCTTATGCATTAGATTGTCTGTATCGTTCGGGGGTAAGTGACATTACTATATTAGACTACGATACCTTCGATGAGACCAACCGTAATAGACAGATAGGCTCTGATGCTGTAGGAGAGAGTAAAGTTACTACATTAGCTAAACTTTATCCTGATATTAAAATCATAGAACAACAAATGGATATGGCATGGGTTGCAGAGTTTGACTTTGACCCCTATGACCTCGTGATAGATGCCGCTGACACCACTAAAGTAAAAATAGAAGTGGCTAAAAAGTGTTACAAAAAACTCATTATGGCTCTAGGCTCTGCCAAACGTTATGATGCTAGTAAAATAGAAGTAGCTTCCATCTGGAAAACACATGGTGATGCACTGGCTCGTAAAATACGTAATGAACTCAAAAAGGCGAAGTTCGATAGAAACTTTACAGTAGTATTTTCTCCTGAAGAAGATAAGTGTAAAGATAAAGGCTCTTGTGTAGCTGTTACAGGTGCAGTAGGTCTTACTGTCTGTTCTGAAACTATAAAGAAGATACTCAAATAATGCCAAATCAGTTTAGTGTAGAGAAACAGTTTAATTGTCCTCAGTGTGGGTATAGTTTATCTCTGTATTTTAAACATACTAAACTCATACAGTGTGAGTCATGTAAATCGACCATATTTTTAGAAGATGATGCCACACGTCTTTCGGGTGACAGTTCTGTACTTGCTCCTGAGATTTCTATATTAGAACTTAATGAACCTTTTTTCTTCGAGCAAAAAAGTTACCTACCACTAGGTAAAATACGATACTCCTATGGCAGAGGCTTCTGGGAAGAGTGGTGGGTAAAAGATACCCAAAATAACGAATATTGGCTCTCTATAGATGAGGGAGATTTAGTCTTTCAACAAAAAGTAGAAGTTACCTATCCTGATGATTTATTTGCTAGGCTTCGTATAGGGCTTATTACTTCAGATGAGTGGGTAGTTACCGAACTAGGTGAAGCCACGTGTGAAGGCTTTGCTGGGTCACTTCCTAAAAATATAGTAGTTGGGAGTACTTACTCCTATGCACACCTTAGTGGTAAAGATGCCAAGCTTCGTACCCTAGAGCTAGTAGATGGGAAACTAGAAGCCTATGAAGGCAAATGGATAAGCCCCTTTGATATAGGTAAGGTACTCTAATGTCAAAACACTACGCCATCAAATGTACCAACTGTGCAGCACCTCTTGACATACTTGGTGGTGGCCGCATAAATACAGTTACCTGTAGCTACTGTCACTCTATACTCGATATGAACGACCACTATAAAGTACTTGCAAAGTTTAACGATACCAAACGACCACAAGGACCTTTTAAGATAGGTATGCGTGGAAACATCAAAGGTGTAGAGTGGACGATTATCGGGTGGATAGCCTACCGCACGGCAGAGTTTCCTACTGAAGAGTGGAGTGAATTTTTCCTCTACTCTCCCACACATGGGTATGCTTGGTTAGTCTATGAAAACAATAAAATTTACTTTTCTAAAAGAGTACGTGACTTTGACTTACTTGCATGGCAAGAGAAAAAACCTAAAACACTCTTTTACCATAAAGGACACTACTTACAAAAAGAGGCTTCTTATTTGACCTACATTGACTACGTAGAAGGTGAACTTAACTGGGTAGCAAAGTTTGGTGACAAATTTACCACTTGGGATTATAATGGAGTAGGTTTTCAAGTACTTAACATAGAGAAAACAGGTGAAGAGATAGAAGTTTATCATACGGAACGTTTAGATAAGGGTGATATTTATAGTGCTTTTGGTTTAGAATATGTGGAAGAAAGTAAGACGACACTTCAAAGCGATGTAAAAAATATTATTTATGAAAACGATCTACGCTCTACAGCCTATGGAAAGATTTTTCTTTTACTTTTTTCTATCATTATATTCACATTGATAAGTTCATTTTTTTATGAAAACACTATCCTTGAAACATCATTTAAAACTAGCTATCAAAAAAATATTACTATTAAGAGTAATGATTTTTTAACTGCCATTAAAATAAGTGGATATAAGAACCAACAAGAAAACTTAAAAATTTTACTTTATAAGAAAAATAAAAAAATATTTGAAATGAATAGTTTTAAGACTATATTTCCAAATAAAGAAATAAAGAAAAGCTGGTCATACAATTCAAAATCTGCCATAGCATACATTAAACTTAAAAAAGGGACGTATCATCTTATCGTTAAAAAATCCAATGTAAATAATATTGTATCTATAAAGATCACACAAAAAGTTATACGGCTAAAATATTTATTTTCTTTACTTGTCTTATTTTTAATCGTTATGATATATTACTACTATGGTACTAAGATTAGTTTTTATTTTATTTTGGCTCTGCTTGCGTATAGTATTACCATAAATTGGGGTATAGAAGCAATGCTCATACCTACTATTATCATCGCAGTGATTTATTCCCATATAAATACTGTATACAATAACAATGATTTAGATGAAGATGATGATTGGGATTACGATGATGATTAAAGTTATTCTCATACTATTTACTATTTTAACTATAAGTTCTTTTTATGGTACATATATGGGTATTGGCTTAGAAGAGGTTGTTTCGGAAGAGCCCAAACATCATCTTCGTTCATCTAGTTCACGTAGCTATTCTAGCGGTGGTTGGAGCTATGGTAAGTAGTAGACTTTAAAGAAATATATAAATCAAACAAAAAAGGAAAAAACATGGAACAACTTAGTTCAACACTAATATACGCACTTCTAGGCTTGGCAGTCTTTATGGTGGCACTGATAGTAATGGAGGTACTTACCAAGTTCTCTATACGGCATAAAGTAGCCGAAGAAGGAAATATTGCCGTAGCTATTGTTCTTGCTGCTATTATCGCTTCACTGGGTATGATAATCTCAGCAGCACTCCAATAACGTGCAAGAAACAACAAAAGAAAACATCAAAGGGAAAGAGTTAGCCCTACTCTTTGGTACATTTATCATCGCTATATGTGGACTGGTCTATGAGCTTTTAGAGAGTACTCTCTCTTCATACCTTTTGGGAGATTCTATTTACCACTTCTCACTTATCATTGGGCTTTTTATGTCTTCTATGGGTGTGGGTGCATGGATTTCTAGGTTTATAGAAATGAGGCTTGAACGTGCCTTTGTAATGTTACAAATGTGCATAGCCATCATCGGTGGGTTCTCTGCCTTTATGCTCTTTTATGCCTTTGCCTACATTGGGAACTATGAAGCATTTTTATACCTCATTACCATACTACTTGGAGCGATGCTAGGTATAGAGATACCTCTCATCATACGTATCATGCAAGAGAGCTTTTCTCTCAAGACAAACATCTCTAATGTCTTTACCGTTTGTCAAGTTTCACCACGTTGTACCATTTCAAAAGCAATATCTTGAAAAACATT
>CAZXGY010000118.1:0-4694 GCA_964640455.1 uncultured Sulfurovum sp. | reverse complement strand
AAACCACTTGGTACTCTCTAACTTTGGAAATGCCTCTTCCATGATGTCAAGAGGTGTATTGTCCCACTCTTTTGTGTTCTCAGCCATTTTCCACTCAAGCTCTTTGAGTACATAAGAGAAGATTTGATTGATAATCTTATAGTCAGGAGCCTTACTCTGCTTTTCATTGGCTATGATGGTCTTTACCACTTGTTTGCGTAAGTCTCTGTTGTAGTTGTCTTTGAGTGTCTGTATAATAGTTTCTTTTTTCATGGGGAGATTTTAACACAAGGGTGATTAGAATAGAGATAGTCTAATACTAAAGATATAAATTTATCTCTATTAAATATATTTATGTATAATAAAATAATTAAATTTTATAATAGGAGGTACGATAAATGACAAAAAATGAGATAGTACAAACACTCACAAAAGAGAAAGCGTACCTCCAAAAAACATATGATGTAGAAAATATAGGGCTTTTTGGTAGTTATGCAAACGGTGTGGCAACAGATGAGAGTGATATAGACATCTATGTAGAGTTTAAACATAAAACATTTCGAAATATAGCAGGGTTATGGGTTTACTTAGAAAACCTTTATAATAAAAAGATAGACTTATTGCATAAGCATAAGCAAGCAAAAGGGGCCATTTTCGAGCAGATACAAAAAGAGGTGATTTATGGATAAATCTTCTACTCTGGAACTCTTGGAGTTTATACTTGAGAGTATCCGCTTAATAGAGAGAAGATTTGTAGATATTCAAAGTGGTGATGATTTTTTGGCAAATGATGATGGCTTAGACAAGTTAGATGCTATTTCCATGAGAGTCCAGTCCATAGGTGAAGCACTCAAAAATCTTTATAAAAGAGAGTTGCCTTTACTCGAACAAGTCGCTAGTAAAGACTACTGGCGTACCATTATTAAAGCAAGAGATTTTATCTCTCATCACTATGTAGATTTGGATGCTGAAACGATTTTTGATATTTGTCAAAATGAGTTAGATGAGTTGAAGTCTTATGTAGAAAAGTTGAAATCATTAGTATGCTGAAACATATCATCCTAACCCTCATACTATTCACCACCATCTACGCCCAAGAAGTCATCAACGGTCATACACTGCCACCCGAGCCAAACCCTATGGCAAACAATGCTACGCTTTTAGGCATAGATATCAATGACAATGGGGTGAGGGATGATGTGGAGCGTTGGATATATGAGACCTATAAAGATAAACATCCGATACATATAGATATTGCGATGCAGGCTGCTAGGGCGTATAAGTTGGTGTTGGAACATCCTGAGAGGGCTAAGGAGATACATGATAGTGTAGTGAATGCACCTTTGCATTGCTCCTCTTATTATATGTATTATGCAAAATTATTTAATGAACCTATATTAGTAGATAAAAGAATAGATGCACCTGTAAAAAGTAAATATTTTAATACAAAAGCAAGAAGTAAAGTCTATTGGAAATATGATAAATTATTAAGTGGAGATAGTTATCCTTTACCTGATATAGATAAGTTGAAAAATTATTGTGACTTCAATACAAACAAATACGACAACCCCCTAAAATAATAAATAAAAATATAGGAAACCCAATGCAACAACCTTGCCATTGTAAATCAACCAAACCATTCTCACAATGTTGTGAACCTTTTTTACGTGTGCTAGAAGTACCTTGTACAGCGTTGGAGTTGATGAGGTCACGTTACTCTGCGTATTGTCTGGGTGATGTGAACTACTTGCAAGCCACTACCCATGACCACACATGGACAGACGAAGAGCTAAAGTTTATACAAGACTGGGCAGACAATAGTACTTGGCAACACCTTGATATAGTGGACTCTTCAGAGGATATGGTAGAATTTAAAGCCTATTATATTTTTGAGGGGAAACAACACTTACACCATGAAAAATCTACTTTTTTAAAGGTGAACGACATGTGGAAGTACGTCGATGGTGAAATATATGAAGACAAGGTAGAGTTTTTACGTAACGCTGCATGTATCTGTGGCTCTGGAGATAAATACAAGCGTTGTTGTTTTAAGAAGCTTAGTAAATAGGCTAGTGTAGAGTTTTATTTTATTTTATTTTATCTTATTCTTCTCGGATATCCACTGAGACATATACTTTGTGCTCATCATACTATGGTGTTTGAGCATGGCTCCTGTGAAGTTGTTTAGTCTGTGTTGTGTTAAATTCTCTTCGATATGTAGTATCTTTTCTATGAGACAAGCTCCTAGTTTTTTGGCATCGTAATGTGCCTGCAAAAGAGCAGTACCATTTTTTTGTGCTTCTACCCATGCTTCTTCATCTGTATAGAGTTTTACGGCTGCTTCTACAAATGCCTCAACATCATCAGCCACAGCACCTCCCCATGGTTCATCTTTATACATGCCTTCAGACCCCATAGAAGTAGTAATGCTAGGTGTTTGCATGATCATAGCATCTAAGAGTTTTCCTTTAATACCTGCACCAAAGCGTATGGGAGCTAGACAGATGCGTGAGTCTTCCATAACTTCAAAAGTATCTTCTGCCCACCCTTTGATGTGAAAATTCGTTTTAGGGTTGTGTAGGGCTGTGGCTTTGGGTGGTGGGTATGAACCGTAGATGTGTAGTTCAGCAAGAGGTAGTTGTTTACGTATGCGTGGCCAGATTTGTTGTAGGTACAAGACGACATCCCAGTTAGGAGCATGACGAAAGTTACCTATGGTCATGAAGTGCTGTCGTTCTTTAAAAGACTTAGTTGTTGTAGGACATTTCTCTAAGTTTACTATGAAGGGAAGATGGTGAAGTAAAGAGGCATTTACTTTAAAAGTCTTTATGAGTAACTCCATTTCATAAGAAGAGATGATGAGAGAGATGTCAGAACGTAAAATGGCGGCTATCTCACGTTTGGCAATGTCTGAGTACAAATCTTCTTGTATCATAGTTCGTCCAGCCTTATGGGCTTGGTGTCTGGCATTACGTAGGCATTGTAAGTCTTCAGTGTCTAGAATTTTGAGTGCATTAGGGCAGTTCTTTTCTACCCTCCATCCAAACTGTTCTTCCATCATAAAACGGTCAAAGAGTACGATGTCTGGTTGATAGGCTTTTATATAGGTATCGAAACTATCACAGTTAAGGGTGATGCTTTTAGAACTTATACCCTCACTTTCTAAGTCTATGGCATGTTCTGACTCTTGTGCAGGAGTAGCAAACTCCACTTGCCAACCTTGTGCTTTAAAAAGTCGTAAGATAGACATCATGTGAGAGCCAGCTGCAGAAGAGTTTGGCTCAGGCCAGACGTATCCTATAATGAGTATTTTTTTATTAATTGGTTTGTCCTATGTATATAAATTCAACGACTTCATCAAAAGGCAGTCTAAGTTGTGAAGACTGCTTATTAAGGTTCTATCCAAATAATTGTACCTTTTTTATTTAATTCGTTACAATATCAAAAAAGCAAGGATAGTATGATGAAAAAAATTATTTTTATATTTTTTATAATGTTATTGACACTGAATGCAAAAAATTATACTAAAAATCCTAATGCAATTTCTGTCATGAATACTTTGGCTAAAAAGTATGGGTTTAAACGTTCATATCTTAACAAACTTTTTTCTAATGTAAAAGTTCAAAAATCTGCATTAAGGGTATTTATACCAAGAAAAAAACAAAAATCTAAAAAAGACACACGTACAGCAGCACAAAAAGCTAAAACGAGAAAGTACTACAATACTTATGGCCCATGGGAACGATACTCTAGGCTTAAAATAAATCCAAGTCGTGTTAAACAAGGTGTCGCCTATATAAAAAAACATCAAAGAACATTTGATAAAGTAGAGAAAAAGTATGGTGTACCTAAAGAGTATATTGCTGCTATTATAGGTATAGAGACAGTATATGGTGGAAATGTCGGGAAATACCCTGTATTTGATACTTTGAGTACTTTGGCTTTTGAAAAAAATCGTAGAAACAAATTTTTTAAAAAAGAATTAATCAAATTTGTACATCTCTCTAAAACGGAAAAATTTAATCCTAGGAATGTAAAAGGTTCTTATGCTGGTGCCATAGGGCTTGTACAATTTATGCCAAGTAACTATGAAGCGTATGGTGTAGACTTCAATAAAGATGGACGTATTACACTTCAGGGTGCTGATGATGCTATTGCTTCTGTTGCAAACTATTTTAAGAAGAATGGTTGGAGAAAAGGTGAACCTGTTGCTACGAGGGTGAAATATAAAGGTAACCGCTTCAATAAGTATAAGACAGGGTATAAACATACCTATCATCGCCATAGACTTAAGGGGATCACTCCTAGAGAAAAATGGGATTATAAAAATAAAGTGAGACTTATAAAACTCAATAAAAAAACACATGATGAGCTTTGGTATGGGGCTAAAAACTTTTTCGTGATTACTCGCTATAATCATAGTTCTTATTATGCGATGGCTGTACATCAATTAGCTCAGAAAATAAAACAGGGATTAAAAAAGTGAAAATAAATATCATCATTGTTGATAAAAAAGGGAAAGATAATCTCTATTCTGGACTCATTGAACACTATAAAAAGATAGCAAAACCTTTTGCAAAAGTGGAAGTGATAGAGGTTTTTGACAAAGATATTGCAAAGGCACATGATATTTCTCCTGCTGCTGCTCAAAAATCTTACACAAAAGCGTTAGAAAAATATATGCAAAATGGTATAAATATTGCACTTCATCCTGC
>CAZXGY010000117.1:1898-4700 GCA_964640455.1 uncultured Sulfurovum sp. | reverse complement strand
ACATAGTAAGCAAACATCACACCGATAAAGAACATAAGAGAGCCACCAGCAACAAAAGGGATGACCATTTTTTTCTCATTGTTGTAGAGCCCAGGAGCAATAAAGAGCCAGAGTTGGTAGAGTATAAAAGGTAAAGCACCTAAGAGTCCAGCAAAGAAAGAAACTTTAATGGCTACAAAAAATGCCCCACCGACTTGATGCGTTGTTATTTGACCTAAGAAGCTCTTGGGCTTTGAAGCTTTAGTATTATTAGATTCTAGATTTTTAAGAGTCTCACTTAACTCTTTAGCTGCTTGTGCGGCTTGAGTAAGTAGTATGCTTAGTTTACTGTCTGCTATTTTTGCAGCTTCTACTAGACTATGTTCCAGTTGTGATGCGGGGTTTTCTTTTACCTCTGGTGTCACGGTAATAGTTTGGTTTGTCTCATCCGTTTGCATATGCCATGTAGCATTGTCTTGTGACTCTATAATACGACCTACTTCACTAAGTGCATCATTGAGTGGTTGTGTAATCCAAGTTAAAATACTATTGTGAAATACAAAAGCAATAACAAAAGCAACAAAAATAGAGAGTACAGAGAGCCCCAGTCTTTTACGAAGTTCAACAAGATGTGGTCTCAAATCACTAAACATTATGCATCACCTTTTGTAGGGTTTTTACCCTCTTTCTTTGCTACTTTTTTCTTCTTTTTAAGTGTGACAGTTTCATTTTTAGTTTCTACTTCTGTGCTAATACTCTCTTCAGGGTCCTCTTTTTTAGAGGCTTTAGCAATCTTCTTTGTGGGTTCTTTTGAAACTTCATCATCATAACTGACATCATCAAAATCATCAAAATCAAGATTTTTAAACCCTTTTAGTTCATCAGTCGCACTATTGAGTTGTTTCTTATAGTTAAGTGCTTCTTCTTTAAGATCAGAAATTTTCATCTCTTCTTCTAGAGAGCTTTTTGCTTCTCCCACTGTTTTCTTGACACTTTTTATAAACTTAGCCATCTCAACAAGTGCTCCAGGAAGTTTATCTGGTCCCAGAAATAAAATAGCGATGATAGAAATAAGAAGTAATTCGGTAAAGCCGATTCCAAACATAGGTAACCTTAGATTTTTAATTGTTGTATTTTAACAGATTATCCTAAAATGTAGAGCGAAAGTTCATCTGAGAGGAAGAAATTCTCATTATAGTAGTGTCTGTTGGTCATTTTGAGTTTCTTTTCTTCACAAAGTAAGTCAGCTCTTTGTTGCATAGTAGCAGTAAGGGATGTTTTTTCTATACCCACAGTTGAACGCAGTCCTAAAAAGATTTTTTCAGTAAGTAATTCCTCTTCAGTGAGTAATTCTTCCCTAATATTAAGAGGGTTCTCTATATAAGACTCAATGCCCGTACTTGGGTAGAAACGTCTATCTTTTAAAAACCCAACAGCACCAGCACCAGCCCCTATGTAGTCTTTTATCTCCCAGTACCCTTTGTTGTGTTTGCTTTGGTAGCTTCCAAAGTTAGAAATCTCATAGGCTTTGAATCCTCTTTTTTCTATCTGTTCTGTGACGAAAAATGCAAGATTTTCATCGTCTTGACGTACTTCAGGTGTGGCAGAAAATTTTGTACCATCTTCTATGGTAAGCTCATACGCTGAAATGTGGTCTATGGGGAGGGTAAAGGCTGTTTCTATGTCATTAAGGAGTAGGGCTTTTGTATCTCCTTGATAGTTATAGATTAAGTCAAGGGAGAGGTGCTCAAATCCAAGTGCTTTGGCATGAAGTATGGCATCTTTGGCTTGCTTTGGGTTATGTGCACGGTTGAGTGCTTTGAGTTTGTCTGCATGAAAACTTTGTACCCCAAAACTCACACGGTTCACCCCTAGCTTTCTCATGCCTTCGAGCCACTCTTTTGTGGCAGAGTTTGGGTTTGCCTCTGTGGTGATTTCTGCATTTTCTTGAAGGTACGGTTTTAGAAGTTCAAAGATGGGCTGATAGAGTTCTGGACATACGGTAGAGGGTGTCCCACCACCTATAAATAAGGTTTCTATACACTTTTCTTTTGCCTCAAAACGCTTGAGTTCAAAGATTAGTTGTTTGTGCAAAGCTTCCATATAATCTTCACGTGTATCAAACTTATCTACATAGGTATTGAAAGAACAATAGTGACATTTTGAATCACAATAGGGGATGTGAATATAGAGTAGCAAATTAAACACCTTGTAATGCTGTTTTAGATAAAATAATATCAGAAAAAGCAGAGACTTTTGTTGAAGTTCTGACTTGTAATTAAATATTTTAAATGAGTAAACATGCAAAAACAAAAGACTTATCGTCCGAATGTTGCAGCAGTGATACTCTCTTCCCGATATCCAGATAAGTGTGAATTTTTTGTAGCACATAGAAGTGATATAAAAAATGCGTGGCAATTTCCTCAAGGGGGCATCGATGAGGGTGAAACACCTAGAGAAGCTTTAAACCGGGAGTTGTTAGAAGAGATAGGTTGTAATAAAGTAGAGGTTTTAGGGGAGTACCCTGAATGGATTTCGTATGACTTTCCAAAAGTTTCACGAGGTAAAACATACCCTTTTGACGGGCAAACCCAAAAATATTTTTTGGTACGTTTAAAAGAGGATGCAGAAATAAATTTAGATGCATATCATATTCCAGAGTTTGCAGAATATAAATTTGTAGAATATGATCAGTTATTTAAAAAAGTAACTTACTTTAAACGACAAGTTTATCGTAGAGTCATTGATTATTTTATCAAAGAAGGGTTGATATAGAATGTTAGTTGTACATAAATATGGTGGTACAAGTGTTGGTGATGTAGA
>CAZXGY010000117.1:0-1798 GCA_964640455.1 uncultured Sulfurovum sp. | reverse complement strand
ATGTTGGAACTTTCAAGTTTAGGTGCAAAAGTATTGCAAAGTCGTTCTGTGGAA
Source organism: uncultured Sulfurovum sp. (assembly GCA_964640455.1). Taxonomy (GTDB): domain Bacteria; phylum Campylobacterota; class Campylobacteria; order Campylobacterales; family Sulfurovaceae; genus Sulfurovum. The sequence goes on along the minus strand of CAZXGY010000117.1, from coordinate 1,744 downwards.
CTGGCAAAAAAATTGGGCGTAAAACTGTACGCAAAGAGTTCTTTTTCAAACAACGAAGGAACACTTATATCGGAGGAGAGTAATCATATGGAAGAAGTATTAGTATCGGGTGTAGTACTAGATAAAAACCAAGCACGTGTAACACTAAGAGGTGTTTCAGATAGACCAGGCATAGCTGCAGAGATTTTTACTAAGCTTGCAGAAGAAAATATCAATGTAGATATGATTATCCAAAATATGGGGACAGATGGTTCTACAAATCTTGGGTTTACTGTACCTCAGTCAGAGCATGAAAATGCAAAAAAAGTCATGGCAGCATTTGACCATGACATTGAAGGTATGGACTTTGATGAGTATGTATGTAAAGTCTCTGTTGTCGGTGTAGGTATGAAGTCTCATTCAGGTGTGGCTGCTACAGCATTTACAGTACTTGCAAATTCAAATATCAATATACAGATGATATCTACTTCAGAGATAAAAGTTTCTATGGTGATAGACGAGAAGTATGGTGAATTGGCTATCCGTACACTGCATGAAGCATATGAGTTAGATAAATAAATTATGCAGCAGTTATTAAAGTGGACACTTGATACCATAAGAGAAGAAGACTCTTGTTTCTCATGGATGGAAGAACACCGTTATGAGTGGGCACCTTTAGTAAAGTCCGCTGTGGCTCAAAGTGTAGAGGGGAAAACGGTACTTATCGTTACCGATGAATCACGTAAGTGGTTTGGTAAATATATTTTAAATTCAGTCAATGATTTACGTAAAAATAGACCACTTTTACCTTTTTATCAACTCTCAGATTGTTTCCCAAATCTCTCTGGTCTTAACTCCTCAGATGAGCTTCAACTGCTTGAAGATATGTTAGAAATTTCTTATCCAAATGGTTATTATATTTGGTACATAGGTAAATCTGATCATCCCTATACTAAACTTGCATACCGAAGTGATGATAGTTTTCTTTGGGTGATGGATGAAGAAATACCTAATGCATTTGCCCTACGTTCTTCAGATACACTCTTAGATATTAAGTTGCTCCAACTCTATAAGCTTTTTGATAATACGCTTTCTGCAACACTTTTTGGGGAGTTAGATTTAGAATCATGAGATTGACTAGTCAAGTTGTTATCACTACACAGATGTCTAAAGTAATAGAAGATTTAGAACAACTTCGTACAGATGAATCTATTATTGAAATAATAGTTCCAAGTTTAGCAACGGACACAGAAGAGGGTACTCCTACACAAACATACATTCATAAAATTATCACGGAGAAAGTCTCTTTTTCTGTGAGTGATGCCAAGTTAGCTATAGAAAAAGCCTATATGGCAAGTGATGAACGTACTATTATCATACTTGCAGACAAAGCCTTTAGCCCACTTGTACAAAATAAACTCCTCAAAATTATAGAAGAACCACCTAAAAATAAAGAGTTTATTTTAGTCACAGTGAGTAAGTCTACAGTGCTAGATACGATTAAATCAAGGTTGCCTATTACCGTGTTATCTGAAAAGAGAGAGCTAGAAGCGTTAGAGTTAGATCTGATGCAACTCTCATTGGGTAGTGTGTATGAATTTGTGCAGACACATAAACGTACAGATGCAAAAGCAATGACACTTTTGGTGGAGCGTATTGTAAAAGAGGTGATAGCTTCACAACATTATAATTTGGATGATAAGACTTTGGCTTTGTTTTCTAATAGTTATATAGCATTGGATATGGGGTCTCCACCTCAGTTTGT
>CAZXGY010000116.1:0-4718 GCA_964640455.1 uncultured Sulfurovum sp. | reverse complement strand
ATGTGTAGAATCAAAATTCTTCGTACGGTTTAAAGTAAGAAGATTAATAAGTACAGCAAAAAACTCTTTTATATTCTTTGCTGTTGGAAGTATCTTTTTATAAGGCTTCTCAAAACGAGAGAAGAAAAAGAGATATGCCACAACTATAGAAGTCACATCAAAGATAATCGCTACAATAAAGTGTCCCCATCTGTTCCATGCCATAACGTATTTATCTACAGCAGGATCTGCTATAAATGTTTGGTAGTATGGTGCAGCAATATACAAACCTGTTGCAATTGCTACAATCATAGATACTACGTTAACCCAGTGGATGATTCTCATCGCTGTAGTCATACGTCTGACTTGTTTGTATCCTGTTTTAGACATCATGTCCTCCTTAGAATGCACAAGTAGGGTCAACTTTATAAACTGCTAACTCCTTACCATTTGTATCTACCACGTGTACTGCACAAGCAATACAAGGGTCAAAGCTATGAACGGTTCGTATAATCTCTAGTGGTTCTTCCGGATTTGCAACAACCGTACCAATAAGTGCAGCTTCATATGCACCTACTTCACCATTTGGGCCACGTGGTCCTGCATTCCATGTAGAAGGAACAATTGCTTGGAAGTTTGCTACTTTACCATCTTTAATTTTTATCCAGTGACCTAATGCACCACGTGGTGCTTCTGCCATACCTCTTCCTTCAGAGTCAGCTGCAACACTGTCAAAGTCAAACTCTGTCCATGTACTATCATCACCCATTGCCACATTTTTAGCAAGCTCATCTACCCATTCAACCATGATATCACCAATGAGTTCAGTTTCGATTGCACGTGCAGCTGTTCTACCCACAGTAGAGAAAAGTACAGTGAGTGGTAAGCCAGAACGTTTTAAGAAGTTACCTGCATATTTTTTAATACGCTCATCACCACTTACATACCCTACAACGATACGTGCTAATGGTCCAACTTCTACTTTTTGACCATCATAGAGTGGTGATTTAATCCATGAGTACTTCTCATCAGTTTTAAGATAAGCATACCCATCATCTTTTTTATTGAGACCTGTATATTTAGGAATAGTTGTACCATCATATGGATGCTCTGGAGCACCAGTACCCTCATACCAAGCATGCGTTACATCTTCTGTAATTTTAGCTTCATCAAGCTCATGTACTTTTGTAATATCACCATTAAGCACAAGACCTCTACCGAAAAGTGACTTAGCGTTATAGAAACCAGTATCATCTAATCTAAAGTCACCATACGTCATATACGATAAGATACCTCCACCTGTACCACCTACTTCTTTACCAAGTGCACCTTTATGCTTAGTTGCATGGAATGTTGCAGATCCATCTGTAGCCTCTTTAGCATACATTGTTCCTGCCATGTAAATATCTGGTAAATATGCACCTTTAATAAATTCATTACTATCCATAAGGATTTGTTTAAATAGTGCAATACGTGCAGGGTTCTTAATATCTTGTACACATGTTACTCCACCAACAACGATAGATTGTGGATGTGGGTTTTTACCACCAAAAATAGCTTGCATTTTAGCCATATCTCTTTGAACATCAAGTGCTTTAAGGTAGTGTGCTACACCAATAAGGTTTTGCTCAGGAGTTAACTTATAGTTATTGTTACCCCAGTATCCATTACCAAAGATACCTAAACGTCCTTCTTTAACAAACTTAACAATACGATCTTGAATTGCTTTAAAGTCTGCTTCTGCTGAGATGTATGGCTTATGCCCTGCAACACCAGCCCACTTAACAGCTTCAGCTGCTGTAGCTGCTGGGTCTGCTTTTGTTGCTGCTACTACATCTACAAAATCAAGTGCATGTAAATGATAAAAGTGTACTAAGTGATCATGTACATACAGTGCACCTTGAATAAGGTTACGTACAATACGTGCATTTTTAGGGATAGTCACATCAAATGCATCTTCCACTGCTTCAATACTTCTTTGGTAGTGTGTACCTGTACATACACCACAAATACGCATAGTCATTAAACCAACATCTCTAGGATCTCTGTCTTTTACGATAGTCTCAATCCCTCTAAACATAGTAGATGATGAGTATGCATCAATAATTTTATTGTTACTGTCAATCACTGCTTCAATTCTAAGGTGACCTTCAATTCTTGTAATAGGGTCAACAATAATATGTTTATTCCCATTTGCATCTGCTTTATGGAAGTTTCCATCTGCTCCGTGTGTTGTTTCTTCATTCATTTCTGGCATTACGATTCTCCTCCATCTTCTTTTTTACCTGCTATTACACTCGCTGCTGCATGGATACCAATACCGATACCTGCGGCTGTTAATAATCCTAAACCAAACTCATCAACAGTCTTTTCAACTCCACCTGTTGGTGCTTTGATGTTTGCATTAGCCATTGGTCTCTCATAAGCATACTTATCCCAAAAATCTGGTTCACTACACCCAATACACCCACGTCCAACACCAATAGGCCAGTTCACACCTTCGTTATAACGAATAATAGAACAGTTATTAAATGTCATTGGACCTTTACATCCTACTTTGTAGAGACAGAAGTTATTTTTTGCACCTTCATCACCCCACTCTTCTACATACTCACCTGCATCAAAGTGTGCACGTCTTTCACAGTTATCATGAATACGGTAACCAAATGCAAACTTAGGGCGTAAAAGTGAATCAAGTTCAGGGATAGTACCAGTAAGTACAAAGTGTAAGATAACACCTACCATATTAGATGGGTTAGCTGGACATGCAGGAATATTAATAATTGGCTTACCTTTTACAACATCCATTACACCAACTGCATCAGTTGGGTTTGGAGCGGCTGCAGGAATACCACCATATGTTGCACAAGATCCTACAGCTACAACTGCCGCTGCACCTTCTGCTGCACGGTGCAAGTGATCAACAAATGTTTCACCTTTTGCACCTATTGTTCCATACTGACCATTCATTCCTAGAGGTACTGCACCTTCTACAAAGAGTAAGTATTTCCCTTTGAAGTGCTCCATAGCCTCTTCCATCTGTTTTTCTGCTTGATGACCAGAAGCTGCTTGAAGTGTTTCATGAAACTCTAGTGAAATGATGTCTAAAATAATCTCATCAATCTGTGGTCCATCTGAACGTAAAAGAGCTTCAGAGTTACCTGCACAGTCACTTAGTTCTACCCAAATAACAGGTACTCTATTCATAAGTACAGCGGCCTCTGCTACAAGTGGTGTAAAAGAAGCTGGAAGCATAAGCATTGCTGTAGTAGCACTTGCCCACTTTAAAAAATCACGTCTTTCTAAACCTTGATCTTCTACACTTTCAAGAAAGTCCATTCTATTATTAAGAGGGGCTAATTTTTTTAGATCCTCAATTCTTTTTTGACATGAAGCATACAATTCATCATAATATGTATCACCTCTGTTTGTGTCTATCTTAGCACTTTCAGCCGTAAAGAGTTTTTTTACGGATTCTTCTTTGTCTATACTCATTCTACTCTCCTCTTAGTTAGTATTCAGAACTCTGATTGAATAATCATTCATTATTCTAAAGAAACTAAGCTTAAACAAAAATGAATAAGCATTCAATTTTATAAAAAAGGTTTAAATAGGTGATTTGTAAACATAAGTTTTTATAATAAGATAAAAAGAGTCTTATTCAGTTACTACTGTGCAGTACATACAGAACAGACATCAAAGGTACGAAAAATAAAACTTGCTTCTTCTGTAGTTTTAGAGCCTACCATTGCTTCTACTGCAATGCCCTGCTCTACTTCTGTACCATGACTTAGGTTCCATTGTGTTGGGGTAATAATGTCATAGTTGGTAATCACTCCACTACATACTGTAGTCTTATGTATGAGCGAACCACGTGCTGCTTCTACAACACCAGTACCTTCAAATTCATAAAGTTTATGATGAGGATCTAAACTACACGAAACTTCATCCATTTTAAGATTGGCTAAGAGGTTTTTACTATATTCAAGAAGCTGTGCAACTTCATGCATACGAGCAAATACACGTGTAAGCATAGAGTCTTTATAACGTTTATGTAAGCTCTTTACAATAGGTGTTTTAGCTACCATTCCACGTGCCAATGGACCCACTTCATAAAGTCTATTTTTATAGCTTACTGCCTTAGCCACTGTACCCGCTTGTGCTGACTCACTTACATAACGGGTCTCAACATTAGAGACAGTAGTGACTATGGATTTACCTGGTTTTGAGAGTATACAATCACCAAAGACTATAAACCTATCATGACTCTGCCCTATCTCTGCCATGTTATTACTTCCCATAAGATAAAGCATTTTTCCAAAGTCACCTTGTATCTGATCTAAAGATGAAACAGAATCAATCTGCATATATGTTTCTAATGAAAGTCCTGTCATTACCTGTTCAAAAAACTTAATACTTTCATCTACAAGACTTTGAGCTTGCATAACATCTAAATGTGTAGGGTCGCAGGTTACTCCACCTGGTACTGTATAGGAAGAGTGAGGCCATTGCCCTGCAAAGATAGAAAGTGCTTTTGTAATGACAGAGGAAAGATAGGTAGCTTTGATGGCATAATTTTCTTCACTCTGTTGACCTATATACTTCTCTAGTTGAGGAAGTATAGTCATATAAAACCACTTTACATGATTTTGTATGAGTTCACAAGCCAACGTAAACTCACGTATATCATTGGCTTTAGAACTTATCTCTATAGGTAATCCAGCATTTTCATAACCATT
>CAZXGY010000115.1:0-4831 GCA_964640455.1 uncultured Sulfurovum sp. | reverse complement strand
CACATGATAGCAGAGATATAAAATATAGTGTGGGTCTTGGATTGGCATTAAGTCAAAAAGTTTCTAAACTTATAGGAGGAGAGATTACTATACAGAGTGAAGGAGAGCAAAAAGGTACAGTAGCAACATTTATTTTCTCTTCTCTTTAAATATTTCCTTTAATTCTAAAACCAACACCACGTACGGTCTCTATAAGTTCAGATGCCATACCTAGTTTTTTGCGGAGGTTTTTTATATGAGCATCTACAATATTACTTGAACGAAAAGTATTAAAATCACGATTTAAATGTTCATGTATCTGGTATCTTGTTAAGATGATATTTTTATTTAGCAGTAAAAACTCTAAAAGATCAAACTCTTTTTTTGAAAGTAAAATTTTTTGATGATTAACATATGTCTCTCTATCTCTTAAGTTTACTTGTAACTCTCCAATGGTTATTTCAGATTGTTTTTGTTTGCTCTCCCGTCTAAGTAGAGCTCGTATTCTCGCTAAAAGTTCTATGTTTGAAAAAGGTTTTTCAAGATAGTCATCAGCACCTGCATCTAAAGCTTCAGCTTTTTCAATAGCTTCAAATTTAGAAGAAAGAAGTAAAACAGGAGTAACATCATTATACTGTTGACGTTGCTCTTTTAAAAAATCTATACCATCACCATCAGGAAGTAACCAATCGAGAATAATAAGATCGTAAGTCTGCTTTTCAAGAGATATATATGCTTCTTTTAAATTATAGGCTATATGAATAAAAAAATGTGATTCTTTTAAAAGTTTCTCTAAACCAAAAACAAGTTCCTTGTTATCGTCTATTAAAAGAATATGCATTTTTCTTAATTTTTCTTAATTTTAATATTTCTAATATTAAGATATCTTAATGCACGAATAGGTCCATAAAGGGTATAGGCTAAGATGATGATAGCAAACCCTTCTGCTGAAAAGAGATAGAGTAGGGAAGCTACTATCATTAAGGCTATCATGGTTTTGAAAACCATAGGTTTATCAAGCTCTATTTTTTTAAAAGATGGATAGCGAAAATTACTGACCATAAGCATAGCAACCCCAAGGGCTAAAAAAAGTAAAACAATGCTGTATTCCTGAAGGGTATATTTGTTAAAAAGCAGTACCCACATAGAGAGAAATACAGCAGCTGTAGGGATAGGTAAGCCTATAAATACATTGGGGTCTGTTTTGGCTGTAGAGATGTTGAAACGGGCTAATCTAATAGCACCAAAAATAACATAGAGTGCAGAGACTAAGATACCAAAACGTCCAAACTCATGACCTACAAAAAAATAGAGTAACATTGCTGGAGCAATACCAAAAGAGATAATGTCAGCTAAGGAGTCAAACTCCACACCAAATTGACTGGTAGTATTGGTCATACGTGCTACACGTCCATCTAAGCCGTCAAATACAAGAGCTAATAAGACTAACCATGCGGCCAATATAAAATGACCTTTACTGGCTTCTACAATACTTATTACCCCTACAAAAATGCTACTAGCCGTAAACAAATTGGGTAAGATGTAGATAAGATTGTCTCTTTTCATGACTAGGCTTCTTTTTCTGCTTCTTCAGATGCTTCTTGTTCTTTTGCCCATGCTTCTGCTCTAGCGATTTTGTCGCCATGTGCTAGGCGACTTTCCATATTGTTCTCTTTTTCAAACTCTTCAATAATAGAACGTACTTTTTTACCCTCTATCACTTCTACATCTAGCAATACCGCAGTCATATTTTCTATGGCTTGGTGGTACTCATTAAGTGTTTCCTTTACAAAGTTATAACGCTCATTGAGTGTACTTCTTATATAGTTATCCATATCTTCAGCCATTTTTTCACTATAGTCAGTACTTACCGCACCACCACCTATAAATGAGTTTGAAGAGCGAGAAAGGACCATGAGACCAGCTACATCAGTCATACCATAAACAGATATCATATCTTTAAGTATAGCCGTTGCACGATCAAGATCATTCCCTGCTCCAGTTGATATTTCTTTGATAAATATCTCTTCAGCTGCTCGACCACCAAGAAGTACATCTACTTCTGCCATGAGTTCATGTTTTTGTTTTAAGAATCTATCTTCATCATCTGGGAGATGAAGGGTATATCCCAATGCACCAAGTCCTCTAGGAATGATGGACACTTTTGTAACACGTGTTGCTCCTTTGGTAAGTTCTGCCATAAGAGCATGACCACTTTCATGGTAAGCAACAATTCTTTTCTCGACTTCTGAAATTTTACGGTTTTTCTTTTCTAGACCAACAAATGAACGCTCAATAGCTTCTAATAAATCAGCTTGTTCTATCTCTTTTTTATTGAAACGTCCTGCAAGAAGAGCTCCTTCATTGATGATGTTTGCCAAGTCTGCACCAGCAAGTCCTGCTGTTTGTTTTGCAACGATTTTAAGGTCTACGGTAGCAGCTAGTTTTACCCCTTTAGAGTGTACTTTTAAGATAGCTAAACGACCATCATAGTCTGGTTTGTCTACGAGTACTTGTCTGTCAAAACGTCCTGCTCTAAGTAGAGCGGCATCAAGTGTTTCTGGTCTATTGGTAGCAGCAAGTACAATGACAGGTGTATCTGTACCAAAGCCATCCATTTCTGCTAGAAGTTGGTTGAGAGTTTGCTCACGTTCATCATTTCCACCCATTTGACCACCAGATGCTCTAGATTTACCGATAGCATCTATCTCATCGATAAAGATGATGGAAGGGGCTTCTTTTTTTGCCTGTGCAAAGAGGTCTCGTACACGTGATGCACCAACACCCACAAACATTTCAATGAATCCTGAACCAGAGACTGAGAAGAATGGTACAGAGGCTTCACCAGCAACAGCCTTAGCAAGAAGTGTTTTACCTGTCCCTGGAGGTCCTACAAGTAGAAGTCCTTTAGGTATTTTTGCACCTAGTTCCATGTATCGTTCTGGAAATTTGAGGAAGTCAACTATCTCTTTGACCTCATCTTTGGCTTCTTCTACTCCTTGTACATCAGAAAATTTAGTATCTGGTTTCTCAGAGTTAATAAGTTTATCCGCTTTACCAGCTCCTAGTATTCCGCCACCCATGCCTTTAGACATTTTTTTAGCAAGGAAAATCCAGATACCAAAGAAAATGAGGATAGGAAGTAGTGAACCTAAAAGCTCACTCACAAATCCACCACCCATGATACCTTCATAGGTAATACCTTTTTTTTCTAAAAGAGGGATAAGGTCTTTATCGTAAGTAGGAACATTTTGTGCTACAAAACGTAGTTTACGTCCATTTTCTTCAGATATTGCCTCGATGGTTGTAGGTGTAAGTTTAACAGACTTGATGTTGCCTTTTTCTATCTCTGCTTTGATTTCAGAATATTTTACAGATTTTGTCTGTGCTACATTTTTATCCATATTCATCATATTACTAAGACCATCACCCTCACCGATAAATGATTTGAAAATCATAATAATAACGATAGAGAATAGTGCAAATGCCAGTAGTGGATTGTTATTAAAAAAATTATTGTTATTATCGTCTTGATTATTATTGTTGTTAGCCATTAATTCATTTCCTTTTTATAGACAAGTGTTACCCATTCATCTTTAAGTGTTCTTTTTTCTAGAGTCATGTCCGTAAAAGACTTTTTGACTAGTTCTTCTTTTTTGTCTAAGATACCTGAAAGTATAAGGTATCCACTTTCTTTGGTTGCAGCTTTTAAATCTTTTGCTATAAATCTAAGTACATCTGCGATGATGTTGGCAATGACCACATCATATGTGCCTTCAGCTTTATCTATAGAGCCTTCCCAAAGTTTGTCATAGCTCTCTTCATTGAGTTTAAAATTCTCTTTGCAACTCTCTACCGAAAGAGGGTCTGTGTCACAAAGTTCTACAGAAGCACCTAGCTTTTTACAAGCAAGACCCAATATACCTGAGCCACAGCCTACATCTATGACTGAGTCAGATTCTTTTACATAATTAGAGATAGCTTCTAGACATGAAAATGTTGTAGCATGATGTCCTGAACCAAAAGCAAGAGCAGGATCTATTTTGATATTAATAAAGTCTTCTTTTGGCTCATACCAAGAGGGAAATATATAAAATTTTCCTGCTTCTATGGGTTGGACTGACTCTTGATATGTTTTTATCCAGTCTATATTCTCTTTTTCTTCAAGTTGGTAGTTCATCTCTATACTACCGTTTAATGTACCTGCTAAGGATACAAGGGCATCTTTAACGAAAGTTAAATCAGATTCACTACGTACAACGATTTTCCCTTCACCAAGCTCTACACCCTCTCCATAAATATTGAGTATAAAGTCAGCAATGAAATCTACAAAATCATCGTTGAGTGTAATGGTAAGTTCATAATAATTAGCTTGCATTGGCTACCTTAAACGCTTTTTCTAAATCGAGTGTACCTTCATAGAATGCTTTACCTACGATAGTCCCATCTATGCCTGCTTCTATAAGACCGTTAATATCTGTCATATCTTTGAGTCCACCTGAGGCAATAGTCTCTAGCCCTGAAGCTTCTTGAATGGCTTTGGTAAACTCTAAATTGACTCCTGTCATCATACCATCACGTCCTACATCTGTACATATGATAGCTTCTACACCACAGGCTGCAAATTCACGTGCAAGGTCAGTTGCTTTCATATCTGAAGTCTCAGCCCAACCTTCAACGGCTACCATACCATCAATGGCATCAATACCTACGACGATAGGGTATTTTTCTGCCATATCTTTAACAAACTGTGCATCTTTTACTGCGATAGAACCGAGTATTAGTCTATCTATGCCAAGTTCAAGATACATCTTGATAGTCTCTTCATCACGAATACCACCACCAAGCTCTA
>CAZXGY010000114.1:0-4843 GCA_964640455.1 uncultured Sulfurovum sp. | reverse complement strand
CTTTATGTATGGTAGAAGGTATTTTTTTACTTTTAGCTGTTGCATAAAAGCGTTCAGTCTCTTTATCTGCAAAACTTTTTATCATAGCATAGTATAACAGATAGTGTTATAGTTTGTCAATATAAAATTCCGTAGGGTGCAATTACTATTGCACCACATAAGGAAATAAGAATACTATCACTCTCTCGCCGCAAGGGCTAAAACACCTAAAACTATACTATCAATCCAACGGCACTATCAAGTGCATTAAGACTAATGTCCATACAATATTACATTTAATCCTTACGGTTTCGCAGGCACAAACATTATGGTATCACCCATCATCACAGGTGTCCAGATGGGTTTGCTGCCAGCACTTCGTATATCTGTACCTACAGATATCTCTAAAGCATTACTAAACCCATCATGGTCAAAGTCTGCCTCTCCATCACTTGCATTAAGAGGGTTAAGTCCATTGGTTCTTTCTAGCACGTCAGATATACCATCGTTATCATCATCTCTGTCTGCATTGTTACCTATGCCGTCATGGTCTGTGTCTACAGACTCGTTAGGGTTGAGTGGTAAGGCATCATTCACATCTAGGACACCATCGTTGTCATCATCTGTGTCTGCATTGTTTCCTATACCATCATGGTCTGTGTCTACACTCTCATTTGCATTGTTAGGGAAAGCATCTAAGCTATCTGGTACACCGTCATTGTCATTATCTACCTTATAGACAACAGCATACACCTTGTGAAGATTTGTCTTAGCAAGAGAGATATCTATCTTCTCAGGAGTAGTAAACCCTAGTATAGGTAAAAACTGTAAAACATAGCTCCCCTCTGCTACCTCTTCAAAGACACTTACCTTACCATTGCCTGCTTGTACATTGTCTCCCACTAGTACATAGCTAGCATTACTTAGGTTGGTAGTGACGTTTATGCTTCCTATGCTTGTGTTTTCATCTGCTGTGTTTAGTGAAGTATCTGCTAGGTGTTGTTCTTGTAGTGGGCTTAGTACATTGGTGGTTATTTTGGTTTTTGCAGTATGGTTAAGATCCAAAGACTCCATATCGTGTAGCGTAATGTTCCCATCTAAAGAGCTAGACGAGAGTTCTATCTCTCCCTCTATGAGATTAAACACTAGAGATTTATTGCTCTCTTTTTCTATGGTAAAGGTTGTTCCTCTTACTGCAGAATCTATGTCTTCATAATTTTCATCGTATTCACCTGATTCAGCACTACATGTATGATGGACACCTGCCTCTGTTTCTGCCATTGAAAGAGGTGACTCTTTAATGTCACAATCTGTAAAATGATATCTTGGAAGCGACCAAGTCTCAGACTCATCACCATTGTCAAAGATATATGATCTTACACTTAAACGAGCCGTACGATTAAACCTTGTAGCTTTTTTAACTAACATTCTAAATGAAGAATTTGGGTCAACTGTAAACTTTACTACTTCTGCTGCTTGCGTAGGGTCAATTGTACCATCTACATCAATATATATCCCATAGTGACCAGTCTCTATAATGGCTTCATGTCCTTGGTAGGTTAGTTTCCAAGGGCCACCTTCCAAGTAGACCATATCTTTGTTAAACTTTCGTGTCCCATGCAAAGCATGTTCTCCGCCAAGATAAATAATTTTTGGTAAATATTCCCTACTATTTAGAAATGTATACGGATAGAGTCTTTTATTAACTACCACAAAGCTAGGATATTTTAATGCATAAGGATCATATTCTCCACCTTTACCTACAAATTCTAAAGTTGCCTTAGCTGTAAGTACATCTCGTGTAAAGACTGGAGCAGTCACTGTCTTATACACCGATTCAGTATCTTCAAAACCAATATCTACAGACAATTCATCCATATGAGCAATAATAGGAAAAAGTGTTTTATCATCAAGTTGGGATAAACCTATATCACATGTATATCTATTGTTGGTAGTATCCCTCGTAGCCCAACCTACATTCAAATCTATAGTCTTGTAACCACCTTCCCATGGTATAGTAGTCTTACAGGTAGGTTTTACTGTACTTCCATCAGGAGTAATGGCATCAAAGGTCAAGGAGAGAGGGTAAGTGATATCATCACCATTAGCTATAATCATAGGATCATTAGGGAACATATTTTGTATCTCATACGCTTCTACCTTCAAATGCACAGGTAAATCAACAGAAAAGGCATTACTACTGTCTGCTATGTGTAGGGTGATGTCCGTTGAGTTCGTAAGTGCATCGCCTATGAGCTTGTATCTATACTCATCTAGGGCATTGCCTTTGTCATCCTTTTTTTGTACATCTAGGTGGACATTGTCTGAGCCAGATACTGTGACTATGAGATTGTCATAGTCTACGTCAAGTTTACTTTTTTCTATACGAAATATTTTTGTAAAAAGTTTGTTTTTATGTATGGTGTATTGGCTCTGTGCTAGCACGCTCCATGGAGTGTCTGGGTCTACTACATAGGTTTTAATATCCACACTAAATACCCCATTAAATCCTCCTGTAAATAATTTCAGTATATATACACCTGCATCTAAGACTTTTTCTATTTTAAGTTGATTATTTTTACCTTTTGACCAGTCTGCTATGTCCGATACCTTTGTACCATTGACATCATACAGATACCCTCTCAGTGACACATCTGTAGTCTCCCCTGCATCTATTACAAGTACAGCTTTATTATCTCGCATAAGTTCAAATCTATATACTTTTCCCGTATATGAACTTATACTACTTACCACTGTCTGAGGGAGTACTATGTCTGTAATAGTCTCAGCAGACCACTCTACAGTCACCACTACTTCATCACTAGCACTGTTGTTATCATCATCTGTTACAGTCAGTGTAATGGTATGCACACCCACCCCAAAGTCTGTCTTGGTAAAGTTCTCATCGGTAGAAAGCACCACATCACCCTCTTTCCACTCATAAGAGACTATCTGCCCATCACTGTCACTACTTTGTGATGCAGAGAGTGTGACGTGTTGTCCTATGGTGGAATTTTGGTCGGAGCCTGCGTTTGAGATAAACGGGGATTCAATACAGCGTAATGTAAGAGCATTAGCTTCACCACAGCTACTCCACTGAGCCTCATCTTTATCGAATACAATAAAAATGGAATGTGTACCAGCATACAAATATCCTGATTGATCCTTATGTTCTATAGAGGCAGAAGAATAATCACGAACACCAGCTGAAGGTAACTTTAGGAAATTTAAAAAAGCTGTAGCCCTATCTTTTACACTATGTTCTAATGTTTCTGCCATTAGTTCTGTAAATGTTGGTATCTTATAACCTATAGGACATACAGAAGAACCATCTATTGCAAGCCAATGGGAAGATCTTTCAATTCCATTATGATCTGATGATGTCCAGTCACCATTTCCTTTTATAAAACTACTACCTGCACTATTTACATCGGTTGATTGCGTACTCGTAGTAGCACTATTCTGTTTTTCATGACCATCTGCACCTCTACCCCACTGATAATAATCCCCATAACATGCACTATCATTATAAGCGGTACAAACTTGTGATGCCCCTAGGTTTCTGTCTAGCCATACTCTACCTGTGTAGGGTGAGGTGACTGTGCCATAGGTGACTCCGTTGTGGGTGATGGTTTCTGCTTGTACTGCTGTTGCCGATACACATAGCCATAAAACTCCGATAAAAAACTTTTTAAAAAACATCCCAATCTCCCTAAAATAAAGTAAACCCATTTTACCCCCCCATTTAAGATTAGCTTAAGAGGACAAAATAACTTATTATACTAAGTTGTTAAAGAAATTCTATCTAAATATAATTAATCCAACTTAATACACTAAGGTTAAAATGAGAGAGATAGAAGAACTGCCTACTAACTTTGTAGAAACACTACATCGTACGATAGGTGCA
Source organism: uncultured Sulfurovum sp. (assembly GCA_964640455.1). Lineage (GTDB taxonomy): Bacteria > Campylobacterota > Campylobacteria > Campylobacterales > Sulfurovaceae > Sulfurovum. The sequence goes on along the minus strand of CAZXGY010000114.1, from coordinate 957 downwards.
AATGTAAAACGCATACGAAAAGAAAAAGGCATTTCACAACTCAAACTCTCTTATGCCATGGGCTACAAATCTGTCAGCACAGTCTCCTGTGCCGAAATATACCTAAACAACATCCATTTCAACACAGAACACTTAGCCAAAATAGCCTATATTTTAGAAGTAGATATATGTGAGTTTTTTAGAGGGATTTAGGAAGATTTGTCTTAAAACAATTTAGCATGTGTTCCCATACGCATGAGTATTATCTCAGTATCAGAAGATTTCAAATAAACGATTAGCATATCACCACCCAAATGAAACTCTCTACAGTCTTTGTAGTTTCCTATCAAACTGTGGTCTTTAGACTCAGGAGGAAGAGGAGTATCAAGCCTCAGAAGGTTAATATAATAAACAAATTTCTCAAACTGACTGTCACTTAGCTTTGTATCTTTAAAATCTTTCAGAAACTTTTTATGTCTGCGTATTTTCATTATCAAACAAGTTCATCAAAAGAAAAGTTATCTACATTGATGCCTTTTCTAGACTCCTCAATCACTTTTTGGGTTTCGTTATTGGGTATTTTCACTTCAAACGGAATACCATTATGGTACTTCACCTGCTGATAAAACATACCAATAGCCTGAGTAGCACTTAACCCTAATCTTTTTAATATATCTTCAACATCATGCTTTAAGTCAGATTCGATTCTGGCATTTATGATAGCATTTTTCATGGTTAACTCCTATTATTTGTATGACAAGTGTAACACAAATGAATAAAAATGTCAAATATTATTTATATTTAGCATTTAAAAAGCGTCCCACCCACATGTTTACCCTCTACCAGTAGTGACTTTACATCAGTAAGGTCAAAACCAGAGGCGAGAAACATCTCTTTATTATGTTTCATCAGATAGTCAGCTGATTGTAGTTTAGTCACTATCCCACCAGTTGCAAATTCATTGTTAGGGGTATGTTC
>CAZXGY010000113.1:0-4869 GCA_964640455.1 uncultured Sulfurovum sp. | reverse complement strand
GCTCTGTCTAAAAAACAGCCTTAGGTTTTAAGCTGTTCTTTATAGGATGGTTTATGTATATGTTAGGATAATTATAGCCAATTATTTTGTAGTGTTATTCTCTTTACATTTTTCAAGATAAGGTGTATTTTTTATATGAAGATAATCGTAAATTGCCTTTACCTCTTCGTCTGTTAGGTAGTAGCGAGGCATGACTTGATGGTAGGTATTGACAGAGCGTATCATTCTGCTCAAACTCTCTTGACGTATGTCTGAGCCTTTGAGAACCTGTTTACCATGAATATCTTTATATTCAACAATAACCGTACCCTCACCACTCTCTCCATGACACTGGGAACAACTCACCCCTCTAGGGTTAGCATAAAGCATCTCTCCATACTCATAGTGTGAGATAAAATCTTCTTCTGCCAAAAGAGATGCAGGAGATACTAAAAAAAGTAATAGTATTAATAATTGTTTCATAAATTCACTACGTTTACTCTCCATAAAGTATTTTTGATATAATACCCTAAAATTATTATAAGGGCATCTATATGCAACTCATCGATGGTAAAGCCTTAGCCTCTAAAGTACAAACAAACGTAGCTTCTCAAGTCGAAGATCTTAAACAGACAAAAAATATTGTGCCTGGTCTTGCTGTCATACTCATAGGTGATGACCCCGCAAGTCATGCTTATGTAAAAATGAAAGCAAAAGCCTGTGAAAAAGTAGGATTTTACTCTATTACTCACAATATGCCTGACACCATCAGCCAAGATGAAATCATAGCAACCATTGAGATGATGAACAACAACCCTCGTATAGATGGTATCTTGGTACAGCTTCCTCTACCAAAACATGTAGACACTGATAAAATTTTAGAAGTCATAGACCCTAAAAAAGATGTCGATGGGTTCCATGCATATAATGTAGGTAGACTTGTAACAAACCTAGAGAGTTTCGTAGCCTGTACACCACTGGGTGTTATGAAGATGTTTGAAGAGTACAACATTGAGCTCAAAGGACAAGATATCTGCGTGGTGGGTGCTTCTAACATTGTAGGTAAACCTATGGCATCTCTACTACTCAACGCAGATGCCACAGTAACTATCACGCATGTCTTTACTAAAGACCTTAAGTCACATACATCTAAAGCTGACATTATTATTGTTGGTGTTGGTGTACCTGGTCTCATCAAAGAAGATATGGTTAAAGAGGGTGCTATTGTCATAGACATCGGCATCAACCGTATAGAAGATGGTTCACTTGTGGGTGATGTAGACTTTGCAAATGTAAGTAAAAAATGTTCATACATCACACCAGTCCCAGGAGGAGTTGGACCTATGACTATTGCTATGCTCCTCTCAAACACACTTAAAGCTGCAAAGGCTAGAGCATAATGGATAAATTTAAAAAGTTTCTATCTGCATTTAGCCGTTTTGCTGGTACTTGGACAGGTACTATTATAATCGTACTGTTTCTCATCTTTTTTGTAGCACAGTCGTTTGTTATTCCCTCTGGCTCCATGAAGCGTACACAGCTCATAGGTGATTTTCTTTTTGCTAAGAAGTTCTCTTATGGTATCCCTACTCCTCACCTACCGTGGTTAGAGATACCTCTAGTGCCTGACTTTAACGATAATGGTCACCTTATAGAGGGTCCTCGTCCAAAAAGAGAAGATATTGTTATTTTTCGTTACCCAAAAAATAACAAAATTCACTATGTAAAACGTTGTGTCGCTGTAGGTGGAGATGAAGTTCTCTATGCAGATAAAAAACTTATGATTCACTTTCATGAAGGTGATGCATACATCAAAGAAAACTACCCACAAGAAAAAATAGTCACCATGTATGACAAACTATGGGTAGTCAATCCTTATATGAGTAAATATCCAGGTATTCAATATACCCCTGAAGGTAACACTGGCTTTGAGTACATGACAGCTGCATACAACTATAACAAAGAAGTAGATATGTCCATAAGACGTATCATCAATGATAAAGGGAATCAAGATCATATCTTCTATAAAAAAGTAGAAGCAGATCATTTCTACATGGTAGGTGACAATAGAGATAACTCAAATGATAGCCGTTTTTGGGGTTCAGTACCCTATAAACTCATCGTTGGGAAGCCTTGGCTTATCTATATGAGTGTAGAGTTCCGTTCTTATGACCAAGTCATGAATGGAAATGGTGGTGGAAGAGACCATGATAAACTTCATCGTATCTGTCCAAATATGGACATCGCATCAAAAGGCTGTGAAGCTCTATGGAACAAGCAACGTTATACCATCAGATGGGGACGTGTAGGTAGACTCATCGAGTCTATACAACTAGAAAATCCTATAGAGTAAAAGGAAAATAAAGTGAAAAAATTTTACATTGCAACAGACCACGCTGGATATGCACTCAAAGCTTACGTTAAAGATTTTGTACAAGAGCTAGGTCATGAAATCATTGACCTTGGTCCTGACTCTGCAGACCGTGTAGACTACCCAGACTTTGCTAAAAAATGTGCCCAAGCCGTTCTAGCTGATGAAGGAAGCTTCGGCATACTCATCTGTGGAACAGGTATAGGCATCTCTATCTCTGCAAACAAAGTACCAGGCATTAGAGCAGCACTTTGTCATGACACCTATACAGCAAAACTCACGAGACTACATAACGATGCAAACATTTTATGTTTTGGTGAGCGTGTGGTAGGACGTGGTGTAATAGAAGATATGATAGAAGTCTTCGCTTCAACAGAATTTGAAGGTGGTAGACACGCAGGACGTGTAGCCAAAATAGAAGGCTGTACCTTTGGTGCAGACTTAGGATAACACTTAAAAAGAGGTAATAAAACTTACCTCTTCTCTCAAACTACTTCAATACACCACGAACCCTCACAGACACAAAAAATTTTAAACATCTTATAGTACAATATATGACTATATAAATTCAAAGGATAATAATGAAAAAGATTTCAATCATCTTCATAGGTATGTTTCTCTTAGGTACAAGTATCTGTTCAGCAAATACAACAGATAAAAACAAAGGGCAAAATATTCAGATATTTAGTGTTGATAATGCAAAGGGAACGATTAATGCTAAAAGTGTTGAAAAGGCTTTTAATGAAAGTGGTTTAACAGTTGATGTAAATAACAATATGAATTCAATTTTTGAAAAAAGATATAATCATGTTCACCACAAAAATTATAACCTAGCTATATTTCGAGATGATCAATCTATTTTAAAACTGGCTAAAAAATATCCAACCATAGGTTTAATAACACCACTCTCAATGTCAATCTATTCGGATGATGCTAAAAATACTATTAACATCTCTACACTCTCTTTAACTGGTATGAGTAGAATTACAAACATACCTGCAACCGACCCTGATTTAATAGCCTATGCCAAACTAGTAGATACTGCGGTACATAAGGCACTACCAAATGGAAACTATCTAGCAGTAAGTCATAATATTAAACCTCTAGATAGAGATTTAACTTCAGCATTTACAACAGAACTTGAACTAGAAGACGGTGCAAGTTATGTAGATGCAAAAGAGGAATTTGAAGAAGAGTTTGAAAGTGAATTAGGGCCTGTTGGATTTTTAATACCAAAGTCATATAAACTACAAAAAGATTTATTCTCAAAAAATGCTCTTAATGATTATGATTTCTTTGATACCTATTCAATCATAAGATTTAATGCTATCTATCCTGTATCGAAAGAACACCCTGATGCTGGAGCATACGCTCCTTTTTCACTGCTCATTTATAAGAAAAAGAGTGAAGACACTGTACATATTGTTTACCCATCTATCAATAACTGGATTGATGACCTTGATATTACAGATAAAGAAACAGTAAGTGCTGTAAATAAAACACAAGATATGGTTAAAAATATTCTTGAAGAGCTTACAGAATAAGGAAACAACTATGACACTTAGCCAAAACGATAAAGATACCATCTTAAATAGTATCAGAGATATACCAGACTTCCCAAAATCTGGTATAATTTTTAAAGATATCTCTACACTACTCTCTAATGCAAAAGCACTAGATACCCTTATGACACACCTAGAAAACCGTTATAAAACCTATAATTTAGACTACATTGCAGGTATTGATGCGAGAGGTTTCATCTTTGGAAGTATACTGGCAGATAGACTCGGTCTAGGCTTTGTAACAATTCGTAAAAAAGGGAAACTACCTTACACTACAGTAGCAGAAAAGTATAGCTTAGAGTATGGTTTTGATGAAGTAGAAGTACATATAGATGCTTTTGGTGAAAATGGCTGTTGTACTACAGGCACACCTGCCAAAGTACTTCTTATTGATGACCTTATCGCTACTGGAGGAACAGCCACAGCGGCTGCTAGCCTCATTAACAAAGTCGGAGCTAAGTGTGTAGAAGCATGTTTTGTGATGGAACTAGACTTTTTAAAAGGTAGCCAAAATATAGAAGCACCCGTCTACTCTGTACTACATATAGACTAATATTTAGAAAATTATTTACACACATAACAATAAATTGATATGCAAGTCCAATATAAAGCTATAATGCTTTATATTTTATAAGGTGTCTATATGCGTGTAATGATTTTCTTTACAATGTTCCTTTTACTCTTTTTCTCTCTACACTACCTCTTTTACTCAAGAGTTATCAAAAAACTCCTAGTGTCAGAGAGTCTTAAACGTACTTTTACTCTCCTGCTAAGCCTCAATTTTATTTTTAACATACTCTACGTCATAGGAAGATACACAGATGTCATTCCTAACACCTTTTACTACCTTTTCTCCCTCTCTATCGGTATTACCCTTGTCATATTTCTCTATCTTGTACTGCATGAGGTACTGCACCTCTTTCATAAGACACTAAAAAATGTAGATATTAAAAAAAG
>CAZXGY010000112.1:0-4883 GCA_964640455.1 uncultured Sulfurovum sp. | reverse complement strand
TTAGGTGATATATCTTTAGATAATCTTATTGATAAGACTGATACAAAAAAATGTAAAACACCTATCCATGATATACTCCAGCTTAAATCTGTACAAGGAGGTAATGCATGAGTAAAACACTGAAAATAACCATAGAGTTTTTAGACTACTGGCACTGTGGTTCAGGAGAGAGTGGAGGTAATGCTGCTGATGCATTGGTCGTACGCTATGATAGTGGAGAAAAAAAAAGGCTTCCTTATGTACCTGGTAAGACACTCAAAGGGCTTATGCGTGAGATGGTAGAAGTACTGGCAGAAGATGAAAAAGTTACCAAGATAGGATGTAAAGAGTTACATCTTTGGTTTGGGAATACTTCAGAGGAAAAGGATAGCTCAGGAAAGAAAAATCCTTGTTTCAAACAAGATGAAGTAGATCATACTTATACGCATATGAGTAATGCAGATATGATAGTGGATATTCAGGAAAAAAATATACCATTTTTGTTCAAAACATTTAAAAATACTCAACTTGAAAACCATATAGCCAAAGAGGGAAGTTTAAGAGAGATTGAAACAGTTGTACCTCTTACCGTAATGGCTGAGTTTTCAGGAGTAGAAGCCAATGAAAAACAGCTAACATTACTAAAAAATGCCATCAAAAGCATCAAGCGTATAGGGCTCAATAGAAATAGAGGTATGGGTAGATGTGAGATTAGTGTAGAGGAGGTGATATCATGATACGCTTAAATTTTATATGTACGTTTGAGAGTGACATAGTACTACATGCCTCGTCTAACACAGAGGGTAAGATAGAGAAGTTAGACTACATACCAGGAAGTAACTTCTTAGGTATGGTAGCACGACACTATCAAGACTTTAAGACTGACGCTTTTGAAGTATTTCACTCAGGAGCAGTACGTTTTGGTGATGGGCATATCGTAGAGAATGGTGAGCGTACTTTAGCTATGCCATATTCTTTTTATGCCTATAAAGGCGTCTCTTTTGATGAGGCTCAAAAAGATGTTAGTGAGTTTGAAAATGCTGGATTATTTGTACATCATTGTCTCACACAAGCTGACTATGATAAGGCAATAAAAAATAAAACACAACTGAAACAACAAAGAGTAGGGTACTTTACCTCTAGTGGGAAAGTAGCCAAGCTTGAACATAGCTATAAACAAAAGTCAGCCTATGACAAAAAGAAAAGACGCTCCAAAGAGAGCCAAATGTTTGGCTACCATGCTTTACCAGCAGGGACGAAGTGGGCATTTTCTGTAACATTAGATAGTGACACGCATAAAGAAAAAATCATAAAATTTCTCGAAGGGAAAAAGAGACTAGGTAAATCTAAAAGTGCGGAGTATGGCTTGGTGGATATTTCCTTTGAAAAAGAGGTAGAGATTACCCTACCTATTATCAGTCCAGACACAATAGGTAATAATAAATACCTCTACATCTACGCCAAAAGTAGACTAGCCCTTACCGATGACTATGGAGTCAATAGCTACACTCCAAACATAGAATCTTTAGGGTTTAAAAAAGAGGATAATGTAAAGATAGACTGGGATAAATCACAAATACGTACCAGTAGATACACCCCTTATGTAGGCTCTAGACGTAACTTTGATCCAGAGAGGCTTATTATAGATAAAGGGAGTGTCTTTGTCATGGACGTGACAGATGGGTTTGATGAAGATGCATTTGCTCTTAGAATGCAAAAACCTATAGGACTTTACATCTCAGAGGGGCATGGTGAGGTGATTGTCAATCCTGCGTGGCTTTTAGAGAAAGAGGTTACATTTACTGATACATCATCTGAAAGAGAGACTGATAATCAAGAGGATACACCTGATTATAGTTCAGCGTTAAACACATGGCTTGATAATCAAAGAGAAGCAAGTCAAAAAGAGTCTAAACTTTTAGAAGCGGTAAATACCTTTATCCATGGCAATGATGTTACAGATAAAAAAGCACAATGGGGTCAGATACGTTCACTTTGTAGACAAGCTAAGAATTCTGATGATATACATGATTTGCTTTTTGGAACGAGTATAGTTAATGGACATCCAAGAGGCTTTTTACGACATGGTAGAGGCTTAGATAAGTGGTCAGATAAACTCATAGAAAATTTAGAAAAAGAAAAAAATATACATAAAGAAGACTATAAGCAGTTTGTCATGCTACTAAGCATCTATGCACCCAAAGAAGATGATAAAGAAGAAGGAGAATCTCATGAGTAAGCCAACAGAAGAGAAAATAGAGGGCATCCATGAAGAAGAAGCTACATTTACACATCGTAAAGTAGCACAAATCGTACTACAAGCTGTTACTCCACTCAAAGTGGCTTCAGGTGATAGCAATACTAGTATAGATGCACCCGTACTGAAAAACTGGAACAACCTACCCATGATACAAGGTACTTCTATGGCAGGGGTACTTCGTGCATCATTGGATAATACTAAAGACCAAGAAAATCTTTTTGGTAAAGATTTTGGCTCTAGGGTGTTGGTGAGTCATTTGCATCTATTAGATAAAAATGGGAAAATCATCTATGGCTTAGGCAAAGAAGCTGACGAAGATTTTTTAGATAAGTATGATGACCTACCTGTCCGTGAGCATACAGCTATTAATGATAAAGGTACAGCCCAAAAAAGTAGTAAGTTTGACGAAGAGGTAGTCTATGCAGGGAGTCGTTTTAAGTTTGAACTAGAGTTTATCACCGATAATTCAATAGAAGATATAGAGAAGTGGGAAAAGCTACTCTCTAAACTTAGCTCCCCTCTCTTTAGACTCGGTGGGGGTAGTACCAAAGGCTTTGGAAAGATGAAGGTACATAGCTGTCATGTAAAAGCATATGAGTTAGGTAAAGACTATCATCAAAAGCCCAGTGATTTAAATAAGGTGCAAGGTGATAATAAAATATACGAAAACAATACAACAGTCTCCACCTACACGATAAACTTAAAGCCAGATGATTTCTTTAGCTTTGGGGCTGGGTTTGGTGATGATGAACTAGATGACATTGCCGTAACAGAAGAGGTGGTAAAGTGGGATGATAATGATAACGGTTCATTTACTCATAAGCAGATACTTTTTCCTGCTTCATCACTCAAGGGGGCATTGTCTCATAGAGTGGCATATCATTATAATTGTATTAAAAAAGTATATGCTGATAAGATTGAAGATAGTATAGAAAATTATATCGGAGAGAATAATGAAGCTGTAGCTAATCTTTTTGGGCATAAAGCTCAAAAAGACGATAGAGGAAAAGAACTTGGACAAAAAGGAAATGCCCTCTTTTCAGATATGTTCCAAGAGTTTGATGAGAGTCAAGTCAAGATATTTGACCATGTTAAGATAGATCGTTTTACAGGGGGAGCGATGGACAGTGCTTTGTATAATGAAAAGGTCATAGCCCAAAGAGATGAATGGACTATAGAGATAGTCCTTGCTAAAGATATAGGTGGTGATATCAAACAAGCTTTTGAAGCCACATTGGATGACCTCGCTAAAGGTTGGCTACCTCTAGGTGGCAAGGTAAACCGTGGGCATGGAGTGTTTGTGAGTCCTGAATATGAAAAGGGAGAAGGTAGAGGATGGAAATGTAAAACAGGAGGTGTAGAATGTCCGAAAGAAAAATAAAAAATTATCTTAAAACAAAATATGAACTCAAAATATATTTTGAAGAACTTAATGGTGAATATGTAGGGTATATACAGATGTCAGACAGTAGGTTCAAAGTAGAGCATCTTCTCTACACTAAAAAGAAACTACCTTCATGGGATACATTACACAGGGGTGGCATAAACTACATTTTGGAGATGGCTCTTTTTGATGGTACACAGAGTATATTGGTACGTCAGCATAACGAGAAGTTTTTGGTTTTGGAGTGTGATGTAGATGGTTCAGAGCCAACAGATAGCTACTTCATCGCCACTCCTGAAGCATACAAGATGAAAATAGCTCAAATTTGGGAAGATGAAGAGAGTGAGTTTGGTGAGCATTGGAACGTACTAGAGCCAAAGGCTCTGATGTTCGCAGGGTTTGAAGCCACAGTAGGAGGTAAGTCATGATAAAAGCACCGTATAACTTCGTACCACTAAGTGAAAAAGTCTTTTACCCACCATGGGCAGACCAAGTGAGCCATGATATACCTTTTAGTGATGGAGAGAGTGGAGAGATAGAGATTACGATTACGGCTAAGAGTCCTATATTTATCCGTAATCATGAGGTGGATACTTCCAACCAAAATCTGTATTATACTAATGATAAAGGAAAAAATATATCTACTGAGTTTTGTCATTATAAAAAAAATATTAATGGTGTGATAGAAAAAGAGTACTATATTCCAAGCACGTCATTAAAAGGAATGACGAGAAATATACTTGAGATTATTAGTTTTTCTAAGATTCCTATGGATGAGAAAAAATTTAAAAAGATATCTGGTGTTAGAGATATGACGGCTAAACAGTATTGTGAAGATGAATCAATACATAGAATTTCTGATTGTCCTCGTGATCAGAGAAAAAATAGATTTGAACATGATATTGTTGCTTTTGGAAATAAATGTGGGCTTGTGAACTTATTAACAGGTGAGTTTATTGATTATGGGGAAGTAATAAAAGTGAAAAATAACCATATCAATAGAGCATTCAATGATAGTGGCTATAACTACACTGAAAAAAGTATTTTTAATAAGTATCAAGCGATAGCTCCATTAAGTTCCATAGCAGTTAAATACGATAGTAGTATACGGAATCAAAAATATTACAAATACTTAAATAGTGGAGAGAATGCTTTACTTTTTATGAATGAACATTTTGGATCAGGTGTTTGTGTTGAAGTACTTGCTACACTTATGAAAATAGCATTAGGGACAGAAGAACCTACAGAAGGCAAACGTGT
>CAZXGY010000111.1:0-4923 GCA_964640455.1 uncultured Sulfurovum sp. | reverse complement strand
GAACTCAACCTTATTTTATCGATTTGGTTGATAAATATATTATACGAAGGATAATAATGAATAAAAATAATAAATTTAATGTTACGGGTGGTGTTATACCTCCTTCTAAATTAAAAAAGAAAGGTGCTACTCCTGCACCTCTAGTAAAGAAAGATAATAAAAAGAAAAATAAATAGCTGTTAAAACTTATTTCTATTCTCCTGAGATGGTATGTATATACCCCTTTTTTAAAATATATGTAGGTCGGGGTGTCCTCTCCCCGACGTAAACACAAACGACAAATATATTTTTATTTTATTGTTCACTTTGTATGATGTGGGTTTGGGTTTTTATTGTATGCATGTTGAAGGTGCGTTGGCAAACGCACCCTACGGGGGTTGGATAACAAAATAAATTGGGAACAATGCGAAACCTGTAGGGTGCTGTTTGCTAACGCACCTTTAAATCATAAGCACCAATAAATATTGAATTTCATACAAAAATACAAAAACATGTCAATATGCCATATTTCTAACAATTATCCCAAACATTCGTTACACTTCAAAATGGCAAAATATAAAAGACTTTTTCTCGATGGACATAGTTACTACATCACGATAGTAACACACAAACGTAATCCATTGCTAATAGACAACATTGAACTCTTACGAGAGAGCTTTCGTGAGAGTAAACGATATTTTACGTATAACATAGATGCAATTGTTGTATTGCCTGACCATATACATATGATAATTACACCTAAAAATGTGAATGAATACCCTAAAATCATCAAAGCTATAAAATATAATTTCTCACGACACTTTAATGTAGAAGAAGAGCAATCATATAGCAGGTATAAACGAAAGATAAAACCTATTTGGCAGAAAAGATATTATGAACATACCATACGTGATGAAAAAGATTATGTACGATGTTTAGAGTATATTCGTAATAATCCACTGAAACATCAATATGTGGATAATGAAGAAAAATGGAAATATATGTCAACGTAGGGTGCTGTTTGCTAACGCACCTTTAAATTCAATCTACAACAGAAGCTTTTTCTTTATCCAAATATAAGGTGCGTTGGCAAACGCACCCTACAGGTAGAACATATATTTAAATTTTCTCTATGTTATACTATGACAATAGATAAAAAGGTACGCCATGAAAACACTTATGACCTTACTGCTACTAGGCACACTCTTTACAGCCTGTAATTCTACAAAACTAGATGTAACAGATAACACGACTTCAGAAGTGTTAGAACGTATAGCCATACCTTTTAGAGAACATGGCTACAGTGAATTACCTTCTAAAATAATTGGCTCACAAGAGGACTTAGATAGGTTTTTACAAGTAGTAAAGAGACAGCCACACTGGAACAATAAACCAGCTTTTCTCAAAACACTAGAAGCAGAGAAGATAGACTTTTCTAACTGGAATTTATTACTGTACCGTATGACTGAGGGCTCTGGGTCTGTGGAGATAGATGTGAAGGTAAAGCAGGCAGATATGTATGATGTCATCATAAACATAAAGCGAACAGTACCACAGATGGGTACTTCAGATATGGCGTACTATATGTTAGTGTATAAGGTAGATAAGCTTGTGTATATGGTGAACTTTGAAGGTGGAAAGCACAAAGTACGCATACGCAATAAAAAGGCAGACTTGCTCGTCCCTGACAACTGCGTAGTATGGTTTGATGGGTGTAATAACTGTGGTAGGTTAGAGAAGGGTGTAGCGTGTACTGAGATGGCATGTTTGGTGTATAGACCTCAGGACTTTAGATGTACGAAATGGGAAGAGTAGGGTATTAGATAGTTAATATCTCTTCTATACTTCTGTAGCCACTCAAGCAAACCATGTGACCATCTTTATCTATCTTAACAGTAGAGGGGAAGGCATTGGCTCCCATGGAACGTGCTTTACTAAAGTCATCTTGCATGAGGAGTTCGGCTCTGTCTGAGTGGTAGAATGTTAGGAATGCTTCTTTGTCTTGTGCAACATAGGAGCTGAGTACTTCTATGCTTGTGATGTCCTTTCCCTTAGTGTAAAAAGCTTCTTGTATTTTGCCAAAGTAGTCAAAGGCTACATCAATTCCAAAGAGTTCTCGTATAGTGATAACAGCTTTACACGCGGGGTAGGTATTGTAATCAAACTTGGTTCGGTTGAGAAGTTGTGGTGAAAAAGATTGATTTGTTGCTTGTGTTACAGCATCCCAATGGTGTTTGAGATAGGCCTTGCTTTGGGTGTTCCACTCCATCTGTCCTGTGCTACGCAAGCCACCCATAACGAGAGAAAATTTGTATCTATTTGCATGCTCTTTGCGAAGTGTCTCTATGATGGGGTGGAAGCCCCAACACCATGAACACATGGGGTCTAGTACGAAGATGAGTTCGGTCATAGTTTGCCTTTTATTTTTTTAAATACTTTTCTAGCAGTTGCTCTAAAAGAAGTAAGTTTCCCACCATAAATGCTGTAGACATTGGGTGAATGGACTTTGTCATGGTGGATTTGTACTTCTCTGGACTTTTTGAAGGCATCTTTGTTGTCAGAAGGTAAGACGCGTAAGCCTGCAAAGGAGTCTATGATGTTGGTTGTGGTGATTTTGCTTTTGAAGTAGTGGTTGAAGTGGTCTATGAGATAGGGGATGTCTGAGGGTGGAACGTCTATGTGGTCTAGTGACGAAGTGAAGTGTACTTCGGTGGTGCCTATGAGTGTGCCGTTATGGTAGGGGCGTATAAAGATGGCTCTTTTGTCTTTGGCTTCTATGTAGTAGATGCGGTCTACTTTTGTGTCTACTAAGATGTGTGAGCCAAGCACTAAGTCTATGCCTAAAGTCTCTGGTTTTGGTGTGCAAGTATTGAGCACTTCATTGACCCAAGGCCCGGCAGCGTTGATAACTACTTTTGAGGTGACTTTCTCTGCTGTGCCGTCTTGCTTATAGCTTACGATGCAGTGCGTTTTAAAGTCTTCTATTTTCTCTACTTTTGTGTTGAATTTTACAGTACAGCCACATTTGTCTAATACATGAGTAGTGAGTGCCTTGTCATCTGTGACTCCATCTTTGTACGCGTAGACTTTGAGAAGGTCTTTTGTCTCTATATCTAAACTTTGCACTCACTTTTAGGTACAGAAGAGAACTTTTTCCATGAGAAGAGAGAGTAGATACTTAGCCCTATAAAGACCATCCATGGTTTTCTTTTGCTGTGGGTGTAGATGGGGATATGGAAGGATTTTAGTTGTACGAGTTGTGGTAGGTGTTTTACTAGGTAGGCTCTCTCTTCTAGTGACTCTTTGACAAGTCCTAACTCAAAGTTTTCTAAGTAGCGTAAGCCACCGTGTATGAGCTTGGATGATTTGCTTGATGTTCCACAAGCTGGTTCTGAAAACTGTTCTAAGACGAGGCAAGTGTAACCTTTGGTAGAGAGGAGTTCTGCGACCCCCGCACCTGCGATACCTGCTCCTATGATGGTGACGTCGTATGTTTGCATGGGTTTATTATACCCTATGTTTGTAGGGGTTGGTAGACTTTATTTTGCTAATGAGTGCTGAAATACGTTTGGCTTTGAGTCTTTTGCCTTTGACTTTTGCGATGGGTTGATATTTGCATATCTTACAAAGGTTGAGACATTTTTTGATGATGATGGTATCGTTTGGGAATGCTTTGCTAAGCTTGTTTTGAAGCTTATTTCTTTTAGAGAATTTCTTGCATATTTTTATCTTCATAGTTTACTATAACATATTTGGATATAATCCCAAAAAATATAACTACTATGGAATACTTACATGATACAACTTACTAATCTGGCTAAAAGCTTCGGTGGACAAACTCTTTTTAATGACGTGAACTTTAAAATGCAAAGCCAACAAAAAATAGGTTTTGTGGGGCGTAATGGTTCTGGGAAGTCTACACTTTTTAAGATGATACTTGGAGAAGAGAGTCATGACAGTGGGTCTATTAGTATTCCTAAGAATTATCGTATAGGTACACTCAAACAGCATCTAGTCTTTACAGAGCCTACAGTGCGTGAAGAGTGTGCCTTGGTACTGCCAGAAGATGAGCAGTGGAACTTTTATAAGATAGAGAAACTACTTTTTGGACTTGGGTTTTCTGAGGCTGACTTAGACAAAGACCCTTTGAGCTTTTCTGGTGGGTATCAGATACGTATTAACTTGGTGAAACTGCTTGCAACTGAGCCAAATATGTTACTACTGGATGAGCCTACCAACTACCTAGATATTATCTCTCTTAGATGGCTTAGAGGGTTTATAAAAGAATTTGATGGTGAAGTGATACTCATCACGCATGATAGAGACTTTATGGACTCAGTAACGACACATACGATGGGTGTACAGCGTAAAGGTCTGCACTTAGTAAGTGGTGATAGCTATAAGTACTACGGCACACTTGAACTGGCAGATGAGACGTATGAGAAGACTAAGGCCAACCAAGATAAGAAGCGTAAAGAACTTGAAGAGTTTGTAGCACGTAATAAGGCAAGAGCAAGTACAGCGGCACTTGCACAGTCTAAGCAAAAAGAGTTAGACAAGATGGAAGAGATGGACGACTTGGCAACAGACACGAACTTGTCTTTTAAGTTTAACTATAAAGAGACACCTTCAAAAGTACTTTTTCGTGCGAATGAGTTAGGCTTTGGGTATAACGCTGATGAGCCGTTGTTTAAGGACATCACTTTTGCTATGGAGCGTGGTAAAAGACTGGCTATCATTGGTAAAAATGGTAAGGGTAAATCTACCTTGCTTAACTACATCGCAGGGGAACTTGGAGAGCAACAAGGTAGTTTAGAGTTTCATCCTTCTACCATGTTTGCACACTTTGGACAGACAAACATCGAAAGACTAAACACTAAAGTAA
This sequence comes from uncultured Sulfurovum sp., assembly GCA_964640455.1. Lineage (GTDB taxonomy): Bacteria > Campylobacterota > Campylobacteria > Campylobacterales > Sulfurovaceae > Sulfurovum. The sequence continues at coordinate 59 of CAZXGY010000111.1, read as the reverse complement.
CCATAGTAGAAGAGATAGCCTCAATGAGCAAAGATGTAGGTATCCCTCAGGCACGTAAT
>CAZXGY010000110.1:2196-4924 GCA_964640455.1 uncultured Sulfurovum sp. | reverse complement strand
CAAGTCTGTCTAGAGACAGATGGTGGACTTAAAACTGGACTAGATGTGGTTAAAGCAGCCATACTTGGTGCAGAAGAGTATGCCTTTGGTACGGGTGCATTGGTCATCGTAGGGTGTGTAATGCTTAGAGTATGTCACATGAATACCTGTGCAGTGGGTGTTGCTACGCAAGATCCAAAGCTTAGAGCAAGGTTTAGTGGTAATGTACAAAAAGTCATTAACTACTTTACACTTATGGCAGAAGAGGTAAGAGAGATACTTGCTGAACTTGGCTATAAGTCATTAGAAGAAATAGTGGGTCAAAATCACTTACTAGAAGTCATCGATGATGAGTTTGCTAAGAAATTTAACTTTGAAGAATTACTTTATAAACTAGATGGTGTCAACACTTGTCAAGTACCATCTAATGAACCCTATGACCAAAACGAGTATGAACAAGAGCTTGTTAAAGAGTTGATGGCTACGATTAAAGACCCATCAACGCCTATTGTACTCAATAGAGAGATATCTAATTTAAACAGAAGTTTTGCAACACGTATCTCTGGAGAGATAGCATCACTTCATGGTAATGCTGGGCTTCCAGATGGAATGATTACACTTAACATGAAAGGGACTGCTGGTCAGTCTCTTGGTGCCTTTATGTCTAAGGGTATCAATATCAACATCGAAGGTGCAGGGAATGACTACATCGGTAAAGGTATGAACGGTGGTCAGATAGTTATCTCTTCAAAAAAATCGGGTTATGAGTTTGCCCTTGGTGGTAATACTTGTCTCTATGGTGCAACAGGTGGTACACTTTATATCAATGGTCAAGTGGGTGAACGTTTTGCAGTACGTAACTCAGGAGCAACAACAGTAGTAGAAGGTACAGGAGATCACCCTTGTGAGTACATGACAGGTGGTGTTGCAGCTATACTTGGTACCACTGGTGTGAACTTTGGTGCAGGTATGACAGGTGGTAAAGCATTTGTCTATGATTTAGAAGGTAACTTCTACGAAAAAGTAAACCCTGAACTAGTTGAAGCACTACGCATCGATACAGATGAGTGGGATACTGAAATGTTTGAGCTTAAAGCACTTCTTAAAGACTATGCAGCAAAAACAGGTTCAAAAAGAGCAACGCATATTTTAGAAAACTTTAGAACGGAAATCCGTAAGTTCTGGATGGTAGCTCCTCGTGGTGCAAAACCGACTATTGTTACAGATAAAAAAGGCGAATAAGAGGTATGACACCATTTATCGAAGCATGTATTAAAGCCAACGAAGAGATAGCAAATGCACTCAAAGAGGGCTTTGATGCTTCTTGGTTTGAAAAGACTGAAATCGGTGCAGGTGGAGATGTGAGTTCAAAGCTTGACTTAATGGCTGAGGCTGTTTTTGTGAAGTATCTGGGCTCTTTTGGTCATATAGAATCCGAAGAGTCTAGACGTATAGGTGAGGGTGCTGATAAAATTATCATCGACCCTATAGATGGTTCAGCCAATGCACTTTCTCTTTTTCCTTTTTATGGTACTTCTGTTGCGAAAATAAATGCAGAGGGTATTTTAGATGCAGCTATGGTTTGTAATCTTGCTAATAGTGATATATTTCTTACGACAACAGCAAATGGCGTACAACAAGGTAAACTTTTTAATACGACTTTTCATACCCCACATACAGCACCAAATGCAGAGATAGGACTTTTTGAAAAAGCCTATGCAAATCCTACATTGGTAGCACTGTTAGACCAAGAAAAACTCAAATTTAGAGCACCTGGTGCCATAGCACTCTCTTTAGCGTATGCACGTTCAGTGAACTATGTGCTTTTTATGGGAGCCTTCCGTATTTATGATTTTGCAGCAGGTTTGGCACTTTGTGAAGGTCTTGAAGTGATTGTTGAAGAGGATTATGTTATAGTATCAAAAGATAAAAATATAGCCTTAAAAATAGAGCATTTAATTAAAAGTATTTAGGAGTAAATAGTATGTTTGGAAACTTATTTAAAAAAGATGAAGTAAAGCAGGAAGCACCTAACCAGTGGATAAAATGTCCTAAGTGTACTTCACTTATGTACTATAAAGAGGTAGAAGCAAAACAAAATGTATGTCCTAAATGTAACCATCATTTTCGTATTTCAGCAGAGAAACGTATAGCTTCTATTGTTGATGAAGGTTCATTTGTTGAGATGGATGATACTTTAGCACCCGTAGATCCATTAAAATTTTCAGATAAAAAGTCATATAAAAAGCGTCTTGAAGAAGCCAAAGCCAAAACAGGTAAAACATCATCGGTGATGAGTGGACCTTGTACTATTGGTGGTTTACCTATTGAGATTGCTGTATTTGACTTCTCATTCATGGGTGGAAGCCTTGGAAGTGTAGAGGGTGAAAAAATTGTTCGTGGTATCACTCGTGCAATAGAAAAAGAGTGTGGGTACATCATCGTATCTGCTTCAGGTGGAGCTAGAATGCAAGAGAGTACGTATTCACTTCTTCAAATGTCTAAAACATCAGCAGCACTTAATAGACTACACCAAAAAGGGCTTCCTTTTATTTCTATCTTAACAGACCCTACTATGGGTGGTGTTTCGGCATCATTTGCAATGCTAGGTGATGTTATCATGGCAGAACCAGATGCACTTATTGGGTTTGCAGGGCAGAGAGTTATCAAGCAGACCGTTGGTGTTGACCTTCCAGAAGGTTTCCAACGTTCAGAGTTTTTACTTGAGCATGGACTTATAGATATGATT
>CAZXGY010000110.1:0-2096 GCA_964640455.1 uncultured Sulfurovum sp. | reverse complement strand
ACTATTATGATGGCTCACTCATTGTAAATGATACGATAGAACTCATCGCTTATGCAGATGGACTGCACATAGGTCAAGAAGATATACGTAAATATAGTGATGATTTATCTGAAGCCGTAAAAATGATACGTCAAAAAATAGGCAGAAAACAACTAGGTCTCTCTACTCACAACACAGAGGAGATACTCGAAGCCAACAGACTTGACTTAGACTATATAGGGTTAGGTGCGTACAGAGCAACCCATACTAAGTTTGAAGCGAATGTAGGGGGAAAGTCTCTTCTTAATGCTGCAAGTCACTCTATACACCCTGTGGGGATGATAGGTGGAGTTACTTTAGAGGATGCCTTTGAAGAACCTATTGTCTATAAGGTTATAGGCTCTGGTTTGTATCTTCGTTGAGTTTCCAAAAATAGAGTGTATACTCATCTCCTGAACTAATCAATATATTTTCTGTCATAAAAAGTATTTTATTGGGTGTGGCTTGATGTCCTATGAGTCTGTCCGTTTTTTTACCATTTTGGGTATGAAAAAGTTGTAGATAATGTTCTGTACCACTAGAGTAGATACCTATTTTCCCACTAGGGCTTATGCCAACACAGTAGACTAAAAAGTCACTCTTTATATGGTACGCTCCTGTCGGGCTATATACACCCACCCGTCTATCTTGACCTGCGGTGATGAGTATGTTATTTCTATACGCGACAGAGTAGATATTATCTACATGTTCAGAAGAGAAAGTTTTTTCTATTTTTGAACTTTTAATATCTATAAGCCTCGCAGTACCTGACTCATCGGAGAGTATCATCTTTTTTTTATCATTGCTTAGTATCATACCACCCATAGTACTCTCTGAAATGTGTCTATCATAAAGTTTGTACCCTTCATCGTTATCATAGAGTACGATATCTGAGCCAAAAGAGCCTAAGACTATTTTTCCCTCAGTGGTAAAATAAGCATCTTTAGGCATAAGACGTTTACTTTCATCTATCACTTTAGTAAGCTTCTTCCCATCATGTATCCATACATTTCTATACATGGTACTGCCCGAAGTGACTAAGAGGGTTTTATCTTGGTATCTATCGACACTATGTACACGTGTAGGTACATCATCCCCCATAGCTGTATGTATAGGTGCAAAATGAATTTGTGAAACTATTTTTTGAGAAACAAGATCAATAATATCTACCACACCAGCATCAGTAGCCACATAAAGTAATCCTTTATCTTCTACAATATCACTTACTAACCCAGAAGCTTCCAGTGTTGCGATAGGCTGCAAATCTTTGGCAGAGAGTAAGGTAAGAAAGAGGTTGAGAACTAGGGTAAATTTTTGCATGAAAGTATGATAGCATAAATATTTATAATATATCTATTTTGACTTTTGTTTAAAATAATACTATAATATTTTAATTATATTTAAAATAAAGGAGTTAAAATGACAGAATGTTTAATATGCAAGTATCATTTAACTATTAAAAGACTCTCTTGTGAAGCATGTCAAACACACTTTGATGGAAAATTTCATTTTCCACGTTTGGCTCGGCTGACAATGGCAGAACAAAAACTCACTGAATCACTGATTGTGCATGGTGGTAATCTTAAGGAGATGGCAGAGTCTTTGGATGTAAGTTATCCAACACTTAAAAAACGACTTTTAGAGCTTAGTAATGCATTACATAAACAAAAACAAGAAGATAAACAGAGCATAGAAGAGATACTTAGAGCTATGGAAGTAGAAGAGATTACAGCCCAAGAGGGTATTAAATTAATACGGGAGATTAACGGTGAATTATGAAGATAAAATAGAAGAGCTTAGGGCAAAAAATCTACTAGATGATAATCAGGCAGAAAAGCTAAGTGGGGTACTCAATGATGAGCCCATATTAGAGGAGTTTTCCCAAGAAGCAGAAAAAAGCTATACCTTACGATGGATATTAGCGATTATACTTGTACTCTTTGTAGGACTTGGAATTCTCTATAATGAATTGGTAAATAAGGAAGAGTCAATGAATGTGGCATGGTCTCAAGTTGAAAGCACAATGCAACGTAAACTTGACTTACTGCCCAACTTGGTAAAAGTGGTAAAAGCTTATG
>CAZXGY010000109.1:0-4926 GCA_964640455.1 uncultured Sulfurovum sp. | reverse complement strand
AAATAACATTTTACCTTTTTTGTTGTTATGCTATCATTACGCATGCATATCTTTCAACAACTAGCCCTCATTGGGCCTACTGCTTCAGGTAAAACAGCACTTTCTATAAAAATAGCTCAACAGAGAAATGCCTATATTCTCTCTCTTGATTCTCTCTCTATCTATAAAGATATAGATATTGTCTCAGCCAAACCTACCCTTGAAGAACGTAAAGATATACAACATTTTGGTATAGATACTATCTTCCCTAATGAAGATTTTGATGTGACTACATTTATAAAACTTTACCATGAAGTCCATGCGAAGTGTTTAGCTGACGGGAAGAATCTTGTCATTATAGGAGGAACAAGTTTTTACCTCAAAATGCTTATAGATGGCATCTCTGAACTTCCAAATATTTCTGAATCTACACAAAAAGAGACACAAAGACATTTACTTGATCTAGATAAAGCCTATCATATGCTCTATGCTTTAGACAGTGTGTATATGGCTCAAATTGAAAGTAAAGACAGTTATCGTATAGAAAAGGCACTGAATATCTATTTGGAGACTTCTCTTACGCCTACTGAGTATTTTAAACAACACCCACCATTGGCTACCATAACAGAACCACTCCCTATTTACCAAATAGTTTGGGAGAGAGATGTATTACGTCAACGTATAGCTTTACGTACAGACATCATGCTCTCTGATGGACTTATAGATGAAATATGTATGTTAGAAAAAAAGTATAGTCGCAAACCAAACTGTATGAAGTCTATAGGTATAAAAGAGACATTGGCTTACCTAGATGGTATTTATGATAGAAAGATGCTCATAGAAAAAATCACTACCAATACTGCACGTCTTGCTAAAAGACAAACAACATTTAATAACTCTCAGTTTGAAAATGTAATAAAAGGAAGTGTTGAAGAGTTGGAGAAGATTTTACTATAAGGTGCGTTAACAAACACACCTTACAATAGGTAGATTAATATCCACTTGCACTTATCATGTAGTACAAGTAAGAGAGTAATGGTTGCACATAGAAGATAGCTGCTACTGTTGCCAATGCTGCAAATCCGATGATAGCCATCAATGGTTTAGAGATATTGTAATAGACAGTATCTACATCTTTTATAGGCTCTTTCAAGAACATATAGACAATCAATTTTAAGTAATAGTATGCAGAGATCGCTGAGTTAATACCCATTACGATTGCTAACCAAATGTACCCAGCATTTACTGCTGCTTGCATTACGTAAATTTTACCCCAGAATACAGAGAATGGAGGCACTCCCGCTAATGAAAGCATAAAGAGTCCCATAATCACAGCACCGATTGGCATAATGTGAATGAACCCTGCAAATTTTTCATACGGGTGGTCAAATCTTTGATTGAATCTTCTCTTTTTATGACGAGAGATCCATAACATAGCAAATGCCCCAAGGTTGGTAAACATAAAGAGTGCATAGTATAAGAATATCGCTGTATTACCCTCTGTTGTGTCTAGTGCCAGTGCTGCCATAATGAAACCAGCATGAGAGATAGATGAGTATGCAAGCATACGTTTCACATCATCTTGAACCAATGCCATAATGTTTGCAAGTGTCATAGTAAGTACTGCAAGAATAAGAATAGTCCATCTTACCCACTCTACACCTAAATCAATATACATACCAAAGATTCTAATACTTACAACAAATGCTGCAATTTTAGGAACCACTGACATATATCCAGCGAGTGGTGCTGATGCACCTTCATACACATCTGGTGCCCAAGTATGGAAAGGGAATAGTGAAAGTTTAAAGGCAAAGGCTACAAGTAAAAGTACTGATGAACCAAAGATAGCGATCATCAATCCTGTTTCATTCATACGCATTGCCAATACTTCTGATACTTTATATAACTCTATAGATCCTGTTAAGGCGTACACTACTGCTGAACCCATAGCAAAGAATGCCGCTGCTAGTGCACCCATAGTAAAGTACTTCACTGCTGCCTCATAAGAGTTACTTCTGTTGTGAAGTGCAATAAGTGTATAGAGTGCCAACGATGCTGTCTCAATCCCTACAAAGATAAGGATAAGGTTATCCGTTGCTACCATAAACTGGAATCCTGCTACCATAAATAAGAACAGTGCAAAGAACTCAGGATACGAATACTCATGGAAACGTTTTGACGTAAGTGCCAATGGAATAAATATCATAGATCCACCAATAATCATCAGTTGGGAGATAATAGAGATACCATCAATAAGCATAACATCAAAGAAACCACGTTCATTTACGTTCAGTCCAAGTACGGCACCAAAATCAATAAACAGTATAAGTACAGTTAACATAACATAAAGTGACTTATGAAGTGTGTCTTTCAATAAGTCAAGTATTAAAATAATCAAACCACCTGCAATAGCAATAAGCATAGGGGCAAGTGTTATAAGGTTTAGACTCTCTAAACTTACGTTAATAGGCTCTAACATTATTTTGCCTCCTTCATTGATTTGGTGGTTTTTGCAACTCTTATCATATCTTTTGCCTCTTGTGTAATGGCTTTTTCATCCATAAATGTCAAAAGAGCTTTTACGGAATGATCAATAGGTCCAAGTACTGGTTTAGGATATACCCCTAACCAGATAACAATAGCAACCAATGGAATCAATGACCAAGTCTCTCTAGCATTTAAATCTTTTAATTTTTTATTCTCTTCATTGTCAAGTGGACCAAAGAAAGCAAGTTTCATCACTCTAAGCATATAAACTGCTCCAAGAATAATAGATGTACCTGCAAGAATAGTCATCATTGGTGATACTTTATAGAAACCAAGAAGGACTAGAAACTCACCAACAAAACCAAAGGTAAGTGGTAAACCTACTGATGCCATAAGCATTACACCAAAGATAATGGCAAACTTAGGCATAACAGCAGCTAGTCCACCAAACTCTGAAAGAAGTTTTGTATGACGTCTTTCATAAATCATACCAACCAACATAAACAGTGCTCCTGAGACAATACCGTGAGATAACATCTGGAATACTGAACCTGAAAGCCCCTCTGCATTCATTGCAAAAAGACCTAACATAATAATACCCATATGTGATACTGATGAATAAGCAATCACTTGTTTCATATCTTTTTGTGCGTAAGCAATCATTGCTGTATAAATAATCATAATGAGTGACAACACTGCAATTGGCGTGATAGCCATTACTGAAGCATCTGGAAACATTGGTAATGAGAATCTAATAAACCCATACGTACCCATTTTTAGAAGTACCGCTGCCAAGATAACTGAACCAATAGTTGGTGCTTGTCCATGTGCATAAGGAATCCATGTATGGAATGGGAACATTGGGACTTTAATAGCAAATCCAACAAAGAATGCTGCAAAGAGCCATAATTGATAATCAACTGGAAGTACTAATGCATACCAATCAGTAATAGCAAATGACCAAACACCTGTTAGATTGTGGTAAATATATGCTACAAATAACATACCCACAAGCATAATAAGTGATCCTGTAAAGGTATAGAGGAAAAACTTAATCGATGCATATATTCTTCTTGGTCCACCCCATGCACCAATGATATAAAGCATTGGAACAAGAGAAAGCTCCCAGAAAAGGTAGAAGAGAATTGCATCAAGAGCAACAAATACACCTACCATTGTCATCTCTAGAAAAAGAAGTGTCACAATCATATTTTTTATATTCTTAGTCTCACCCATAGATGCCATACCGATAAGCGTCATCAATGTAGTCATAAGAATAATAAACAATGAAATACCATCTGCACCTAAGTAGTAAGAGATACCCATATCAGGGATCAATGGAATTAACTCAACAAACTGCATACCTGCATTACTCATATCAAATGAGAACCATAACCATAAAGAGAGGAAAAATTCAATCGCTGCTACAGTAATACCGTAGGCTCTTGCACTCTCTTTATCTACTACAAATCCAAGCAATCCTGCAATTGCTGGGAAGAATACTAATACACTTAAAATATTATCCATTTTATCCCCTTAACCTATCATCGCTGAAATTGCAGCGATTACCAATAATAGTACACCACCTATAGCCATCCAGTTAAGATAGTTAGAGAGGTTACCTGTTTGCATACTTCTTGTTTTATCACCAGCACTATAGAGGAACTTCGCAATATTATCTACTGTTGCATCAACAATTTTCAAGTCTACTTTTGTCCAGAAAACTTCAGAAATTATTGCATATGGTTTAGTGATAAACTCTTCATAAAATTTTGGTACATAGTACTGATTTTTAAGTAGCTTATAGAAGAATCCTTCTTCTTTAGCTTCATCACGTTTCCATGCATGTTCACCTGTTCTTGCATATTTTAAGTAAGCTAGAACAATACCAGCAACTGCAAAGAAAATAACAATAAGACCTAAATATGTTGCTAAATGGTGTGTATGTTCAGACATATCATACTGTACACCTTCACCAATCTTATAAATGAACTCTTTGTATGCTCCCATAAACCAACCTGTAATAACAGCAAGTACTGCAAGAGGAGACATTGCTACAAGTACAAATTTATACATTTCATGTGGGTGGAAGCCTAGAGGTGTATGTCTATCTTCACCATGGAACGATAAGAATATTTGTCTAAATGAATAAAATGCTGTCATACCTGCAGTAATCACTAACATAACCCATAAGAAATACGTATGCTCATTAAAGGCTGTTTCAATGATGGCATCTTTTGACCAGAACCCTGCTAGTGGTGGTAACCCTGCAAGTGCAATAGATGCAAGAGTCATGTAAATCCATGTACCTCTCATTTTCTTTCTTAATGCACCCATTTTGAAGAGGTCTAGCTCATCATGCATTGCATGCATTACGTTACCCCCTCCAAGGAAGAGAAGTGCTTTAAAGAATGCGTGAGCTGCAAGGTGGAAAAGTGCAATCCAATATGCACCAAG
>CAZXGY010000108.1:0-4951 GCA_964640455.1 uncultured Sulfurovum sp. | reverse complement strand
AAGGGATAAGATGCACAATAAATTAGAAAAAATGATGGGAAAACTTGGCGGATTTATACACGATAATCCGATTAAAGTTATCGTAGTGGTAATGGCACTACTGGCTTTTCCACTTTCTCATGTACCACAGATAAAAATGGATACATCAACTGAGGGCTTCATGCACGATGAAGACCCTGTACTTTTAGAGTATAATGCTTTTAGAGCACAGTTCGGGCGTGATGAGCGTATAGTGTTGGCACTAAAAAGTGACAATATTTTTACGTTAAAGTTTCTCAATACTTTAAAAGAGATACATGAAGAGATAGAAGAGAAAGTACCCTATCTTGATGACGTAACATCACTTTATAATGTACGTAACACTAGAGGTGAGGGTGATAAGCTCATTACTGATGACTTACTAGAGCCTTTCCCTACAACAGAAGCAGATGTAGCACGTGTTAAAAAACAGGCTATGGCTTCACATTTTTACAAAGATTTACTTCTTTCTACTGATGGGAAGATGACGACGATAGTCATTGAAACAGATGCGTACTCTCATGTAGGAGAAAAAGAAGTTTCTGATGTAGATGCTTTTGATGAAGGGTTCGACGATGCCTCGACAGATTTAGAAAAGGACGCTTCGACAGACTCAGCAACCGATACTCAGTCAGCTAAGCCTGCTACAGAGAGAGCTTTCCTCTCCGATGCAGAAAACCATGAGTTACTTGAAGTGATTCATACCATTGTTAACAAATATAAAAAAGATGATTTAGAAATTTATGTAGCAGGAAGTCCTGCTGTTAATAACTCACTTAAAGCACAAATGCAAGCTGATATGCAGAAGTTTATGCGTATTACTTTCCTTATTATTATTGTCTTTTTGTTTGTAATGTTTAGACGTGCTTCGGCAGTGTTTTATCCACTCTTAGTCATCATACTTTCATTACTAGCAACAGTGGGTACGATGGCATGGGCAGGTACAGCATTTAAACTCCCTACGCAAATTGTACCCTCTTTACTAATGGCTGTGAGTATAGGGGCAACAGTACATATACTCTCTATTTTCTTTGATAAATTCAATACTACAGGCGATAAAAAGGAAGCCATTGCATATACCTTGGGACACTCAGGTTTAGCCATTGCTATGACTTCAGTGACAACGGCTATTGGGGTAGGGTCATTTGCAGGTTCAGAAGTGGCACCCATATCTGACCTTGGTACTTTTGCATCATTTGGTGTGATGGTTTCACTTATCTTAACACTTACTCTTTTACCTGCACTTTTAAGCCTAACAAAACTTAAGCAAAAACCTAAAAAAGAAGCAGGTAAATTAGATGTGATAATGAAAAAACTTTCTATTATCCCTATCAAGTATTATAAAAGTATTATTGCTGTGAGTTTTGCTTTAGTGGCATTGGCACTTTTTTCTGCAAGTAAGATAGAGCTTTCACATAACCCTCTGTTTTGGTTCCAACCAAGTGACTACAACAGAGTCTCTACCATAGAGATAGATAAAGCGATGAATGGTTCAGTAACGATTGAAGTGGTTGTAGACTCTAAAACTGAAAATGGATGGAACAATCCTGAGAGACTAAACAAACTCAATACATTCTCAGCAGAGTTAGAAAAATATGTTGATAGCTATACACACATTGGTAAAGTGGTTTCTTTGGCAACCATAGTTAAAGAGACAAACCGTGCCTTACATGAAAATAAAGAAGAGTACTACTCTATACCAGACGATGCAAATTTAGTTTCTCAAGAGTTACTCCTTTTTGAAAACTCTGGTTCCGATGACCTTGAAGATGTGGTAGATAGCCAGTTTTCAAAAACACGTATCACGATTAAACTTCCTTGGACAGATGCAGTAAAATCTCATGATGTCCTTACATTTGTAAAAACCGAGGCTGCAAAAACCTTCCCTAATGATACTGTGGTAACCACAGGAATGATACCACTACTTATCAATACTTTTGCAGGCTCTGTACACTCATCTGTAAGAAGTTATACGATTGCATTTATTGCAATCACCTTTATGATGATGCTTATTTTGGGTTCAGTTCGTATAGGACTACTGAGTATGATACCTAACCTTACACCTATCATATTAGGTTTACTCATTATGTCTGTATCAAACATACCTTTAGATATGTTTACATTACTCATTGGGAGTATCGCTATTGGACTTGCCGTAGATGATACTATACATTTTATGCACAATTTTAGGAGATACTACCTTGAAAGTGGTGACTCATCTAAAGCTATAGAACAAACATTCTACACAACAGGTAAAGCGATGGTCATTACAACAATTGTGTTATCATTAGGTTTTTATGCATATATGATGGCAAATATGATTTCGGTTCAAAACTTTGGACTTTTGACTGGTTCGGTGATAATTTTGGCACTAATGGCAGACTTATTACTCGCACCTGCACTCATGATAGTCGCGGCAAAACGCGGCTGGATTAAATAGACTTCGGCAGGCTCAGCCACCGTAAAAAATAGTTCCCTGAGCTTGTCGATGGGAAATAAATTTAAAGGATTAAAAATGATTAAAAAAACACTTATTGGACTTACACTTGGATTTTCAATCCTTGCAACTCAAGCACTTGCAGATGACCCAAAAGCAAGAGCCATTATGGAAAAAGTAGATGCAAGAGATGATGGTAAAACACTGCAGCAAGAGATGAAGATGATACTCATCGATAAAAATGGTAAAAAAAGAACAAGAGATTTAAAAACATATAGTAAAGATTTTGGAGAAGATGAACATCAAATTATGTTTTTTAAATCTCCAGCAGATGTTAAAAATACTTCATTTTTAACCTATGACTATGATAATGCAAAAAAAGATGATGACCAGTGGCTCTACCTGCCTGCACTTAAAAAAGTGAAACGTATTCCTAGTTCAGATAAAAGTTCAAGTTTCATGGGTTCGGACTTTTCATACTACGATATGACAGACATAGACTTACAAGACTATGATTATAAAATTATTAAAGAGGTTAAAGTTCGTGGAGAAGATGCATGGATGATTGAGGCTAAACCAAGAAATAAAAAGGTTATTAAAGAGTCAGGATATACTAAAACAATTGCTATTGTCCGTAAAGATAACTATGTCCTTGTGCGTGCTATTAACGTGATGCGTAATGGGAAGAAAAAATACCTTGATGTGACACGTTTACATAAACAAGGTGGCGTATGGCTTCCCGATGAGATGGTGATGACGACTAAAAAAGGTAAAACAATGACACATAAGACCATCTTGAAGTTTAAGAATATCAAACTCAATAAAGCTATTGATGACTCTATGTTTACTACACGTAGACTTGAAAAAGGGATGTAGTCGTGTTAAAGCGTAATGTATCACTATTGGCAGCTATGGTTCTTTTAGGACAAACTGTTTATGCAGAAGAGATAGATATGAGTGGTTTTGATGATACTTCGACAGGCTCAGTAACCGATGTTTCGACAAGCTCAGTACAAGTAGAACAAAGTAGTACAGATGTGATGGATGGCTTTGATGATACTTCAAGTTCAGTAGCCGATGTTTCGACAGACTCAGCAACTGATACTTCTGTAGAAACGGTGACTGAGCCTGCCGAAGTCATATCTGGACTTACAGGTAAAGTGACAAAACAGATTACGTATGCACTTTATAATGATAAGCCACATGAGAATGTCTCTTCACTTAAAATATCTCTTTTCCTTGACTATGAACATAAGTTTGAGAATGGATGGAGAGTGAAAACCAATGCTAAAGCCTACTATGATGCCATGTATGACATACGTGGGACTGAAAAGTTTTCTAAGCAAGAGATAGATGAACTCAAAAGTGAAGTAGAACTTTATGATGCCTATGTAGAAGGAAGTATCACAGATAGCTTAGACATGAAATTAGGACGGCAAGTAGTTATATGGGGACGGTCTGATACACTTAGAGTAACAGATATACTCAACCCTTTAGACAATCGTCGTCCAGGTATGGTAGACATAGAAGACTTACGTCTGCCCGTGGCTATGGCTAAGTTTGACTACTTCATCGGTGACTGGCGTGTGACTCCCATCGCTATATTGGAACAACGTTTTTCTAAAAACCCTCCCTTTGGTTCTGTCTTTAATCCATTGCCTATGGTAGCTCCATCCAATGAGAGTTATAGTGATGTGACGTATGCACTCTCTGTTGGAGGAGAGTTCTCTGGGTGGGATGTAAACTTCTATGCAGCGCAAGTACGTAATGATGAAGGACAACTTATCTTACCAACAGCTAGCCAGCCTTCGCCTATTATTGCTCATGATAAGATAGAGATGTATGGTACTGCCCTGAACGTCTTAACAGGTTCATGGCTTTTTAAAACCGAGCTTGCTTACTTTGATGGACTGAAATTCTCTACTACGGGAGATAAAGAGTTTTCTCGAACAGATCTTCTCCTTGGTCTTGAGTATAATGGTATAGCAGATACACTGATTTCTTATGATATTGTGACAAGAAATATGAGTGAGTATGACAGCAGATTTATTTCAGAGGCAATACCTCTTAAAAAACATGACTACCAACATGCATTTCGTGTGACTTCAGACTTTATGAATGCTACGCTTACTGCTAACTATCTCATCTCTTTGTACGGAGAAAAATTAGATGAAGGTGGCTTCCAAAGAGCATGGGTAAAGTATGAACTTATGGATGGTCTCAATATGAATGTGGGTGTGGTCGATTATATCGGTGGTTCAACGATATTTGATACGGTTAAAGACAATGACATGGTATTTGCTGATATATCGTATAGTTTTTAAAATATTCCTAGAAGATAAGTTTGATAATGGTATCTGAAAAGAGAATATCTTCCACAGGAGAAAGCATACCATGCCATTTGTATCCATAGGTTTCATCTTCTCCTTTGGCTACTAGCTTAATGCCATAATCTTTTGTAATATTTGCTCCATCTTTTCGTGAACTAAAAATCAT